>NZ_JABXWS010000082.1:0-5577 GCF_015594425.1 Novosphingobium sp. HR1a | reverse complement strand
CCCCGAGATCGAGGAACGCTACCGGCTCGCCATCGGTGCTACGAGCGACGCGATCTGGGATTGGCGCCTCGCCGATAGCCACGTCGTCTGGAACGAGGCGCTGGCGACGCGCTTCGGCCATGCGCTGGAGCAGACAAGCGCGCAATGGTGGCTCGACCACATCCACCCCGGCGACCGCGCGCGGACCGAGGCCAGCATCCATGCGGTGATCGATCATGGCGGCACGAGTTGGACCGACGAGTATCGCTTCCAGCGTGCTGACGGCACCCGCTCGCGGCTATATACAACATCGCATTGAGGACTTCGCGCATGTCTGCCGTTCGAGGTCAGCCTCCGCGCCTTGCTGGAGGCACGAATGGCGCTGCCAACGCCCACTCAACATCGGTCAAATCCGATGGATATCGCAGTCCCTCCCGGCTATGCTCGCGCCGGGCAATACCAGTCCATGTCACCATTCACTTCATCTCTTCGCAAAGAGGCGTGAATCACAACATGCTACTATTGCTCAACAACTTTCGGATGAGGCTCTTATATAACGAAGCTCATTTCGGTTCTAGGTGACTAGCGGCGAATTGATCGCACCGGTCGCGATTGCGCCGCCGATTCTGAAACCGCCAAACATGCGCTCGATGCGGTAGCGCCACTTGTGGGTTGCCCGGCCATGCTCAATCGTGATCCGGCGCATTGATCGGCCATGTTTGAAGGCCTGCCGCACTTTCCGGTCCATACCTCCCACACAACCAAAAGGGGCCCGTACCTTCCGGCGCGGGCCCCTTGAGGCTGTCATCGAGGTCCGGCGACGCTTACTTGAAACGAATGCCGATGCCGCCCATCACGCGCTGACGGCTGCTATTGCCGTGATAGTTTGAATATACGTACTGTGCACTCGCATAAACCGGAAGGCGTCCTTGCGTCAGAGAGAATTCGACGCCGCCGCCGACTTGATAGCCGTCAGCGCGGTAGTGATCGTACACGAGTGTATTGCCTACGGGTCCTTCAATGCGCTTGCGTTGTTCGCCGTTTACGTAGCCGGCCTTACCAAAGATCAAAACGTCCGGAGTGGCTAGAAAGCCGGCTCGTACAGCAGCGCCCCATTCTTCAAACGCCTTATGGTCGATACTGTTTCCATTGGCGAGCGCCGTGGTGTTCTCGTTGCCCTTGCCGGGCTTCCAGAAACTGCCTTCCGCACCGATCACGACGCGCTCACCCAAAGTGCCGTCGAAGCCGATTGTACCACCATAACCAAACTTGTCGTTGTGGTTACCCTCCGACTGAAAGCGGTCACCGCCAAAGTTACCTTCAAGGCGGATGCCGCGAAAGCTAGTGCCGTTTTCGGCCACGATCGGCGCATTCGTCGAAGCGTCGACGCCTGCATCCTGAGCCATTGCCGACGTGGACGCGATTCCCGCAGCAACAGCGACTGCAAGGGAGAGCGGCTTGAAAGTCATGGAAGTATCCTCTGGAGTGTCATTCGAATGGCAAAAGATGGAAACGCCCATCAAGTTTCCGAGGACCGCGGCAATCGGTTGAAACTACGAAAGCATGTGACCAAATTGCAACACTGATGCGACCGCTCATGATGTATCAACGGGAAAAAAAATGCCGCTCGATCATACGATCAATGAGCGCACTCCAGCGAGGATTTCGCCGCGTAAGCTGAGCCGTTTACGGGTATCACAACCGATTGCTCCTGCGTTGAAAGACATCGGGAGATTCGTGAGCTGTGTGCGAGTTGATAGTCTCACCGATGAAAAATACCTGCAGGGTCAATACCGGTTCTCGCCAAACGCACGAGATACGTTAGGCAAGGCCAACTGGCCTGCTAATGTGCACTTCTGCACTATCGGATGAGTTGTACCAAGCCCCAAAAGGCATTCTTTGTAATCGTTCACATGGGAAAAATCACCATTCCATATGCACTTGAAAATGATTACCTTCCCTTATGATGGTTAATAAAGGGGGAACCTATGATTCGACTTGATGAAAATGCACCGGTGCTGACAAGGCGTGAAGCCGAAGTCGTCCGCCTCGTCGCTGACGGGTACTCGGCAAAAGAGGCAGCATTAAATCTTAAGATCGCGCCGTGCACGGTTGAACGGCATATCGAGAATGTCCGGCTGAAAACGCGGGCGCGTAACCGAGCACATATGATCGCGCACGTCGTATTTGGCGGTCTGATCTAAAAGTAATCGGCCGGAACTTTCAGGACTTCGGGAAACCAGTCGTCGAAAGCGGGCCGAGAATAGCACGAATTTAGAAGCCCGCATTCTCAATCGCGCAACCCATACGATGTCCGGTCTCTGTAGCCCGAGGCGATGGAATGCGCGCGGTCTTTTACCCGGCTGTAGGCGAGTCGCCAATTCGGATTTCCAGCGCGATCTTGGCGAGGAGCGTGCTGGCGCATGGCCTCGATGCAGTCGGCGTAGATATCTTGTCGGTCGTGAACAATGCGATGTTCGTTTCGGCGACGGGTAGATTGCGTCCGATGTGCCGTGAGGGGTTTATCGAACTGGTACGCGGCTTTCAGGCAGCGGCCATTTTGGGCAGGACTGGGGATAGCCAGGCGGCGATGAGGGCGCGCAAAAGCGCAGTCAGCCATGCGACGAGCAACCTGAGATTGTGCCCTGCGGCGACCAGGATGGCGTTGATGGCATCGCCGGAGGCACCGGCGAGGTGATTGCGCTCGAGCAGGCCATCGGACTTGGTGTGACCGATGATCGGTTCGATGGCATTTCGTCGCCTGAGCTCGCGCTTGATCGTGGGTGAGGTGATCCCGCGAGTGTGGGCGATATAGACCCTGGCCTGCCCGCCATGCTTGTGCCCTTTGTAGCCGCGATCGACATAAGCCCGCTCAACGGTGACGCCGGTCAGGCGCTCGACTTGCTCGATCTGCCCGGACAGGGTGTGGCCATCATAGGGGTTGCCGGGCAACGCCTGCATGCCGACGATGAACTGGCCACCGGCGGTGCGGGCGTTTGTCACCGCGATCGAGGTCTTTACCCCGAACTCGTAGCGGGTCCGCGCCTTGCCCTTGGCGATGCATTCCACCTCGGGCGCGTGCAGGGCATAAAGCTTGTCTGTGCTGCTAGCCTTCTGGGTGAGGATCTTCGCCACCCGCTCGCGGACGACGGCAAAGACGGCCTCGAGTTCCTCATTTCCGGCGATTTTGCAGCCGATATCGCGGTCGAGCCGGCCCAGACAGGTGCGAAGTTTGCGCACCCAACGCATCGCCTGCTTGTGACCGCGCCCGTTGATCAGCCGGGAGACATTGCGCCGAGCCTAGCGGCCCACCCGCAGGAATGACTGGCGCAGCTTGATGCCGTGCTTGCGGGCAATCCGGTTCAGCCACTCGATGCCGCGTAGCAGCAGGTGGCTGTCGGTGGGATGGGCAATCGCATTGGTCTGTACAGTCGTATCCACCGTCACCCGCTCGCAGGCCTGCGGCGGCATTGCCCTGGTTTCCATCGCCACGCGCAGCGTCTCGGCGAGCAGAAGTTCCAGCTTGTCGGCCCAGATCCGGTTCCGCCAGCGCGTCATCGACGAACGATCCAGTGGCAGCTTGTGGCGGAAGTGCTGCTCGCCGCAAAAGAATTGGTGGTACGGGTTCTCGACCCAGCGGGCGCAGACGGCTTCGTCCGACAGGCCCTCCATGTGCTTGAGCAGGTGCAGGCCTGCCATTAGCCGCGTCGACAGGGCCATGACCTGGGCCTTGGAGATCATCGGCACGGCATCAAAGGCGAAGCAGTCGAGGGTCTTGCCTGCGGGTAGATGTGCCTCTGCCAGGTGGCGTTCGATCCGACGCCGATCGCGTTCGGCAAGTTCGTGCTCGGCCAGCGCGGCGAGGAATCTGCTGGCGGGCCATCCTTCCTTGTCTGCCTGGGCGGCGAAGTCCCCCCAGATGTGCTTGATGGTGGGCAAGCGCAGTTCGTTGAGCATGAGGCTGAGACGCTGTGCATCAATCATGGGAGTTGCGTTCATGCGGCTTCTCCCTGTTCGATAAGTCCGTCGTAGATCGAGAGCGGCACCAGTTCGACCACGACTTCGGGCAGATCGGCAGGGTCCGGACAGAACCGGGCCCGCAAGGTTGTCAGGCAGGGCGTTCGGCGCGCCGCCAGGTCCTCGGTCAGGAGCCCCGCGAGTTCGGCCTCGCATGCACGCTCGTGAGCCATGGCCAGAAGTTCGACGGTGGTGCGGCAGGCTTGCCGCTCGCCCTGAAATTCCAGCAGGTGGTCGAACATCAGGCGATAGGCCTCTCGCGGGAACAGGCTATCGCGATAGACCAGCCCTAGCAGTGCCATGGGCTTACGGCGCAGAGAATGGATCACGTGACGGTAATCGACAACGTGGCCGTGCTTCCCGTTCATGCCTGCGCGTCCGCGCGGCAGGGTCATGAGTCTCGTGCCGCCGATGAAGAGGTCGAGGCGGTCATCATAAAGGCGAGCCCGCAAACGGTGCCCGATCAGGCGGGATGGGACCGTGTAGAACACCTTGCGCAACGTGAAGCCGCCCGAGGATGTGACCGTCACGAGGATCTCCTCGTAATCGGTGGTGCGCACGTCCGGCAGCGGCTGCAGGAACTTGCGTTCGGCATCGATCCCGGGGCCGTGCCGCCGGTTGCGCGCATTCACGACCTCGTCGATGAAGCGGCGATAGTCGGCAAGGTCGGAGAAGTCGGCGCTCCCGCGCAGCAGCAGCGCATCCCTTATGGCAGCCTTGATATGGCCATGGGCACTCTCGATCGCGCCGTTCTCATGGGCAACGCCCCGGTTGTTCCTCGTGGGCTCCATTCCATAATGGTCACAAAGCGCGTCATAACGCTTGGTCAGGTCGATCCTGGCATCCGCGTCCAGATTGCGGAAGGCGGCCGAGAGGCTGTCGGTACGATGAAGCTTCGGCGCGCCGCCTGCGGACCAGAGCGCGTTCTGCAGCCCTTCAGCCAAGGCGACGAAGCTCTCGCCGCCCAGGATGATGTGCCCGTGTTCGAAGCCGCCACATGGAAGCCGGAAGTGATAGAGCAGATGGTCCAGGGGCTGTCCGGCGATGGAAACTCCCAGATCGTCCATGCACGTAAAATCGGACAGGCCGAGCCGCCCGGCCTCGTGCACTTGCCGGAAAATGACTTCGCGATCTTGCCCGTTGACGGCGCGCCAGTCGCGAATGCGCCTCTCCAGGGTTCGCCGGGAGCCGAACTCCGTCTCGGGATATCGGCGCCGCAGCTCCTCGAAGATCGCTATGGGCCGAAGGCCCGGGGCAGCCTCTAACATCGGCACGACAACTTCATCGAAAATACCGGCAAGGGGATCGGGTCGGCGCCGGCCGCGCGGTGTTTGCCGCTGCGATGGCAGCTGGGTGGCCTGCAGAACCCGATAGCCCGTCGCCGGACTGAACCCGGCCTTCGCCGCCGCCAGGGCGACGGGGTCATAACGTCTGTTGGTCATGAAAAGTCTCACTTGATGATCGTTGATGTGTCGGCCGGCCACACGTCAGGTCCTCCTCCCCGGAAAACCCGATGCATAGCGGCCACCATGACCATCACAGGCACCCGCCAAAGAGTGCCTCCGGTGTGTCGGGACCGGG
>NZ_JABXWS010000129.1:0-1994 GCF_015594425.1 Novosphingobium sp. HR1a | reverse complement strand
CCCGTAGGTGTGCCGGGCATGGGCACTGGATAGGAGGTGAAAGTCCTTTACGGGGCGAGTTGGTAGCAACCGTAAGTCGAAGACAACTGCACGCAGCGTGCCCATCGTGAGATGCGCAAGGCGCTGATGCCGCGAGGCCGTGTGGGGAGGAAGTCTTAGACGAACCGCAGCACCGAACGCGAGTGAACCCTTGGACAGGCCGATCCGGTCGGGTGAGCGTGCCTACAAACGCGACGCCCAAAATCCAACCGAGACCGGGGCGGTAGTGAGGGCGGCGGCGGCGGCATATCCAGTGTTCTTACCCCGGGAGATCTGTTGGGGTCCGCGTGAGCGGTAGGCGGATAGGAGGAAACGACGACCGCCGATGCCCCTGCAGAAGTCGGATCTCTCCGTAGGAGCGATGAAGCCGGTGAAAGTCGGCTGAGCAAAGGGAGAGATGGGTTGAGAAGGAAAGGACATCATCAATTGAGCTTCGTGTTCGCCGACAGCCCGCGAGGGGGTGGCGATGTCGGAGGTTCGGGCGAACCCGAGCGTCGGTCATGGCTACTGCACACAGCGAAGCACAAAACCATGACAAGTTCTTTCACCCGGGCAGCCGATTCAAATCGGCTGCTGGAGGCGGTAGCGTCCAAGGCAAATCTCGCGCAGGCGCTACTGTCCGTTGTACGCAATAAGGGGGCACCGGGGATCGACGGCCAGACGGTTGAGGAGGCCGAAGCGCAAGCTCCGCATCTGTTGACTGAACTGCGCCGTGTACTGTTGGCGGAACGCTTTTACCCAGGGGATATTCGTCGGGTCTGGATTCCCAAACCCGGTGGAGGTCAGCGCGGTCTGGGCATTCCCAATGTGAGAACGAGGGTGGTTCAACAGGCGGTTCTCCAGATTCTGGAGCCGATATTTGAACCAACCTTCCATCCCAGCAGTCATGGGTTCCGTCATAATCGTGGTGCTCATACGGCAATTGCTGAAGCGACTGAATATCTGGAAGAGGGCTTTCGGACGGTGGTTGATCTGGATCTGGCGCAATTTTTTGACCGGGTTCATCACCAACGCCTGCTGGATCGAATGAGTCAGCGGGTGGCCGACCGGCGGATTCTCAACCTGATACGACGAATGCTGAGGTCGGCCGTGGTGATGCCGGATGGCACACGTATCGAAGTCGTTGAAGGAACTCCGCAAGGCGGCCCGCTTTCGCCATTTCTATCAAACATCGTTCTCGACGAGTTCGATCAGGAGATGGCGCGGCGCGGGCTACGTTTCGTTCGCTACGCCGATGACGCCAACGTCTTTGTGCGCAGTGAGCGCGCCGGGATCCGTGTCATGGCATCTCTTCGGCGTTTTCTGGAGGAGCGATTGCGCCTTCAGGTCAATGTGGAGAAAAGCGACATCAGGAAACCTGAGCAGGTCCACTTCCTCGGCTTTTGCTTCCGCTGTACGGATGGTGTGTCCTCAATCGAGGTCGCGCTGTCCCGCAAAACGAAGCGTCGATTGCTGACGACTATTCGGGAGATGACTCCGCCCAACTGGGGGAGATCGATCATGACCTGTATGGCCGACCTTGGTCGATACCTGAACGGATGGTCGGCATATTACCGCCTCTGCACCGCAGAGGTGGCGTCTGAACTGGGGGTCGTTGACGCCCACGTTCGCCGTCGGCTCAGGGCGATCATCGTGCGTCAAAAGAAGCGTCCGCGCTTCTTGTTCCGGTACCTTTTGTCGCGCGGGGTAAGTCGCAAAGCCGCCGCTGGCACCGCGTATTGCGGAAAAGGGAACTGGGCGAAATCCAATCGACCCGGGATCGTGAGGGCTTACCCTCCTTCATGGTTCCATGGACGACTGATCTCGCTCAAAGCTCGATGGCACGAGCTAAACCCCCCACGGGTCAATGACCAGTTCGTACTGGCACTCTGATATCGACCCAAGGAGCCGGATGCGTGGTCCGCATGTCCGGTTCTGAGAGAGCCGCGGTGGAGTAATCCGCCGCGGCTACTCGA
>NZ_JABXWS010000154.1:0-676 GCF_015594425.1 Novosphingobium sp. HR1a | reverse complement strand
CTACGCCCTACGCCGATCCCGACACACCGGATTCTCATCTTGATTGTCGCGCTTTCTCGTCCAGATCGCCGCGCAACAGCAAGGTCAATGAAGAAGCCGTTCCGATCCGCCCAGGCTCAGACTGCCGCTCTTTCGGCCCGAGTCCGCGACGCCGACCGCGTCCATAGCGCCGCACCCGATCAAATGCCAAAAATGCGCGCGAACCGTCCACGCGGCAGTGTGAAGCCGCGCAGCATGGCGATCGCGTTGCAGAGCAGGTCGCTGATCTGAGATCAGTCCAACAAGGGAGCGACGCGCGCTCGCAGGATGGTGCTCGGGTTAAAGGTGACGACGCGCCTCGCGCCTACAACCGCCTCCTTGCCAGTCTTCGGGTTGCGTCCGACCCGCGGCCCCTTATCGTTCAGCAGGAACGTGCCGAAGCCGGCAATCTTCACGTTCTCGCCACGTTCGAGAGCAGCGGCCATCTCCTCAATGATCGCATCGACCATGTGATTGGCCTTGGTGGAAGATATCCCTAGGTTTTTCTTGATCGCTTCGGCGATCGCGGCACGAGTGAGGCTCTTGTACTCTTGATGCACGGGGATCTCCTTCGGCGCGACGAGAACGCGCCAGCAGATCGATAGCATACCGCTAGTAAACGATTTTTCCACAAGGGAGATGGGTGCGCCGGTCCCCT
>NZ_JABXWS010000081.1:0-3827 GCF_015594425.1 Novosphingobium sp. HR1a | reverse complement strand
CCCTGCAAGCCGCCGCACCCGGGCGGCTCGGTAGCGATGAATGCGCGGGGATCAACGCACATGTGAACGCAGCGCCGCTATATGCGGCCGGTCCATCAATATCATTCGTTTGCAGCTCGGCGGAATGGGGTGGCCGCCGGGGCGAGCGCGGCGGGTTTCCTCCCGCCGCCGCGCCCGTGACCCATGGTCAGGCTGGGCTTTAGAACTTTTCGGAGCCAGAAGGTGCTGAGCAATTCTCCGCAGTTGAGCTAGTTCCCTTCGCCCAAACGAAGATGGATGGAGAATCGACCGAAGGGCGGTAGATCTCGCTTTCAATCAACGGTGGGCCCGCTTTGCTCGGCCAAGGCACATAGCCTTGCCTGCACTTAATCATCCGCACCTCGTTGCTGCCATCCCAGATCACGCTCATTCCATGGCAGGGACCGTCATGGAGCTGGACGGATTTGCGGAACACGATCATCTCCTCTGACTATGATTTAAAGACCGATTTTCAAACTCTTCGGCTTACCTTTGTTCCCGAGCTGCGGCTACGGCAGTCCGGCGAGGCCCGCTTCAACCATCGCTTTCCAGACCTCGGACGCCTTCTCGGAAAACTGGCCTTCATACCTGTCGGAAAAGCCGCCGATGGCTCCTCCCGCCTCCCATTACCTCGGTGGGGTAGAGGATCGCGGCCAGAGCCACGCGCGCCTTGGGAAGGAAGTCCTCCCACATCGGCCGCCCCTGATACATTGTATTCTCCGGGAAGCCGTTCTGGCTGCAGAGCGCGCGGACGATCCGCTCGAGGACAGTTTTCATGCGGTACCTATCTGCGAGAGGTACGCCACCATTTCTTCGATGCGAGCCGCTAATTCGAGCACCGCAGTGGCGGCAGTTCCCGACATAGTGCGAGCCATCCCATTCCGGCTTTATGTGACAATGGCTGTTGAATAGGCACCAAATCCTGCGGATCATTGCGCTGCCCCTCTCGGCGGCCTTCACTCTGATGACCGTGACGAGCGCGATAGCACAACAACGGATGTTACTTTGTCTAGGGCTATGTGCTGCGGCGTGACTTACAGTGTCGGCGCGCTACGATGCCAGCATCACGGCTTGCGGCGTCGCATTAGGTGAGCTGTTGGCAACATTTTCCGGAACCTCGTTGCTTAGGGGATCGCCGGAATGAATTGCCCGGCGCTATGATCATGAGGGAATGAGATATTCTCATTTCCGGACCACCGGCAATCCTGTATCGTCCGCTCGCGACCTGAGGGTTTGCTGTAACCCGAACCTTGGCCCGGCCTCTCCAGAGCGCCGGGCCTTTTCGCAGCATCAGTCGGCGGGTGCCTTCTCGGTTGCTCCCTGATCTGGACCAGGACGTTCCAACACCCTTGTGCTGAGCCCCATGATCGCCATGGCCAGAAGAAACATGATGATCAATCCGCCGACGATGTAACGCAGGTTGTTCGGCTTTCCGCCTTCGTGGCCGCCAGCTGGCGTGATGGTGTCCTGGTCGCGGTTGGGCAATGTCATCTCCGGGAATACGCACTGTAAAAAGGCGAAGTGGCCCGGCCGCATACCGGTGGGAGAGAGCATGCCGGGCCACAGGTGCAGGAACACCTGATGCGCTCAAGCCGCAGAAACTGAATTCGTTCCAATCTCAAGTTCGCCCGCCAAATGTCCGCGCTGGCGCATTTGCATTTCCATCAAGATCGCTGATCTGAAATGCCCGTTGAGGTCTGCTTCACCCCAGGATCTACCTGAGATGGAGATTGACAGGAGACACGGGCACCGCCTCCTCCTGCATCTCCCATGATGAAGGCTTCTAGCATCGGTGCAAGGCGCGCACCTCCCATCACAGTTCAGACAGTGCTCATCGCCGTGCACACGCCCATCGCTTCAGCATTGCCGGCTGCCCGGGATCGATTGGCGCACTTCGACGTTCGCGGTGAGGCTGGAGCAGCGAGGTATAACATGGAAGCGAATCCAGAAATGACCGAATGGCTGCGGAGCAGAGATCTGCTCGAGGCCAACGGCGACACCTCCAGTCTGCTCGATCTTGCCCAGCACGGAGACAAGGCCGATCGTGACTTCGCGCTGTCCCGCATCGCTGCCCTTGCTCAGGGTCGAGGAGCGACCACCGCGCGGCTGAAGAGCATGCCGCAGCTTTGGGATTAGCAAATGGCCTGGTGACAGACGTTTAACTGGTGCGTGCGAGCGCATGGTCATGCCGGCGGCGACAGCCTTTGAGCCCTCGCGCACGATCGCCTAGGCCAGCACGGTGGCGGTGGTAGTGCCGTCGCCCGCCTTGTCGTTCTGCTTGTTCGTCACCTCGCGCAACATCTGCGCGCCCATATTCTCGATCTTGTCGGCAAGCTCGATTTCCTTGGCGACGGTGACGCCGTCCTTGGTGATCCGGGGAGCGCCGAAGCTCTTGTCGATGACGACGTTTCGGCCCTTGGGACCAACGTCACCTTCACGGCATTTGCCAGCGTATCGACACCGAAGCCTCGGAAGACGTCGTCGAACGGCCGGTTCATCTCGCGGTGGAGCGAGAGCTATGGGTGAGTATCATTGTCGCGGCCGCGCTCGGCGCTGACCTGGACGGGGAGCCGGTTTTCCTGCCGGCTCCAGGGAATGAGATCACGAAAAGCCATGATGCTCATCTCCTTTTCTGGCTGGAAGA
The DNA here is from genome assembly GCF_015594425.1 of Novosphingobium sp. HR1a. Classification (NCBI taxonomy): domain Bacteria; kingdom Pseudomonadati; phylum Pseudomonadota; class Alphaproteobacteria; order Sphingomonadales; family Sphingomonadaceae; genus Novosphingobium; species Novosphingobium sp. HR1a. The sequence goes on along the minus strand of NZ_JABXWS010000081.1, from coordinate 1,165 downwards.
GGCACGGCCTGCCGGCCCGCTTGAAACGGCGCCGGCAGACCTTTTGAACCCGGATCAGGCCGCTTCGCGGACCTCATCCCTGGGCGCCTCGATCTGATCCGGGGCAGCTTTGCTACCGTTGATCTCGATCCGGCGCGGCTTCATTGCCTCGGGGACAACGCGCTTGAGCGAGATGCTCAGCAGTCCGTTCTCAAAACGGGCATTGCCAGCTTCCACGAAGTCGGCAAGCTGGAAGCGCCGCTCGAATGCGCGTGTGGCAATGCCGCGATGCAGATACTCGCCCTGATCGTTGTCTTCGGCACGCTTACCGGTGACGGTGAGCAGGTTCTGCTGAGCCACCACCTCGATGTCCTCGGGGCGGAAGCCAGCAACCGCCAGCGTAATGCGATAGCTGTCGTCACCTTCTTTCAGAATGTCGAAGGGCGGATAGCCATCTTCATCGCGTGCGCCTGCCTCGAGCAGGTTGAACAAGCGGTCGAAGCCGACCGTCGAACGCCGATAAGGCGTAAAGTCGAATGCAGTTCTCATTTCCAAATCCTCCAAAGAAGCGATCTGGACATGAGTTGCGCCAGTACAGGAGAGCTGGCGCCCTCGATGTCCACCGGACCCGAACAGCGGCGCCCGGCGAGTGGGACTTAGGAAGGGAATTTTTCCAGTTCAAGACCTTCCTACGCGCAAATGACGAGTTTTCTGCTCCCTTCGCTCCCGCCTGATATTTGCCGCGGTTGGCAAGGTGATGGTTGGCAATCGGCGTCCGTTCGCCTGAGTTTCGCCGTCACCGTTTCTAGCGGGATCAATGTGAGGAGATCCGACGACGCTTCAGCGCGACACTCCATCCTCCGTAAGAGATTAAAGCGTCGCCACCACCCGTTGAACCCACACCCAGCCCCAGTCATAAGCGGACTTACCGCTGATGGGCTTGCCATTTTCCAGATTGAGCGTCTTGAATGGGCGCGTACCTACTCGACCGCTGTCTGGCCCTTCGATGACCGGGTACGGCGTGAGCTGACATTTCTTGGGCCTCGCCGGAATGGCGTAAGTTGGTCGAGTCCGGAACAAGAAATTTTGGCGTGATGTCATATAGGACGTGTCCGGTCAGGCCGCGCTTCTGAGGCGAGCGGACGAGCCTCTGTGGAGTGCGCGGCGTCAGGTCCGAGCAGCTTCC
>NZ_JABXWS010000080.1:0-15284 GCF_015594425.1 Novosphingobium sp. HR1a | reverse complement strand
GGGGGGGCAACCGCACCAAGGCAGACTGCGAGCCGACAAGCCCAGCGCCAAACCCCTTCCAGCTTTTGCTTGAAGCGTGTCGCTGATGCCGATAGCCACGCCGCCACAGGGAATTATGGCTCAATTGCCGGGAAAACTTCGGGTTGCGTGCTAGCATAGCGAATGCCGTCTGTGCGTTCGCAGTCCTCATTTGGTCGGCGACCGGAGCCTTCGCCCGGGACGGGGAACTGAACGTCCCTGCGCTTCCGCTGTCCCGCGCCATAGCATCGCTGGGGCAGCAGGCCGGAGTTCAGATCCTGGTCAACGCGCCCGGTAGCGAGGCGCAGCGCACGCATGCCGTACACGGCCATATGACTCCGGCCGAAGCGTTGACGCGAATGACCCGCGGCATGGGTCTGTCCGTTCGTACCGTAGCCCCCGGCGTATATCTGATCGCAAAGACGCCGCCGGTCCGCAAAGTGCTGCAACCCCGGCCTCCAGCCCCGGTCCCCGAACCTCCCGAAATTCTCGTTTCCGCACGGCGCCGCCCCGAACTGGAGCGCGACGTGCCGCTGGTCGTGACCCATCTCGACAATACGGCGCTGGAGCACGCGGCCGTTCGCACGCTGGCGGACGTCGCGCGCATGACTCCGGGTTTCGTCGCCACCGGCCAGACCAGCAGCGCCACGCCGCTTCTGGTGATGCGCGGTCAGCGGCGATCGATCAGCGACGAGAACCGGTTGCCGCTCGTCGTCTATCAGGACGAAGTGCCCCTGCCCAATCAGGCAGCACTTTCGCCGCTGTTCGACATCGCTTCGGTCGAAGTGCTGCGCGGCGCCCAAGGGACGCTATTCGGGCGGAATGCCACCAGCGGCGCGGTACTGCTGCGCTCGGTACAACCGGGCGAAGGCATCGCCTCCTACGTCGAAGGCGAAATCGGCAACTACGGATTGCACCGCCTCGAAGCGGCGGTCGAATTGCCCGCGTCCGGCCCCTTCTCGCTTCGCGTATCGGGCCAGCAGGTACGGCGCGAGGGCTATACGCGCCTGCTCGGCGGCGGACGTGCGGACGATGTGCATACCGATGCGATACGGGCAGTGCTGCGTTTCGATCCGGACGGACCGCTGCGCTCCACCACCAGCTTCGACATGCTCGATGCCGAGGAAAAGGGCGCCGCGCTGATCCTCGCGGGTGTCTACGCGGGAGGAAGCGTGCGCGACGCGCAGAACGCTCCCTACTTCGATTGCGGAACGGGCGCCTGCGACATCGACGGCTATTTCGAGACCCAGCAGACGCTGGGCCGCCGCACCTCCCAATCCGGCTTGGCGCCATCCTTTCGGCGGCGGTTTCGCGGCATCGGCAACATCACGGAATATGGCGAGGGCGACCTGCTGATCCGCAACATCGCCGGCCTCAGGACGACCGACCTGCACTACACGCTCGATGGAGACGGAACGCCGCTGCCGATCAACGATTCCGTCACCGATGCCCGGCTGCGCCAGTGGAGCGAGGAACTGCAGGTGCAGGGAAAGAGCGGCAGCCTGCGCTATATCGGCGGACTGTTCTATCTGGACAGTGCGCCGGACGGTCCGGTGGTACAGACCCTGTCGCGACTGGTGCGGCCTGACAATCCGCCGTCACACATCGCGAGCTACCAGACTTTCCGCAGCGCTGCGATCTTCGGCCAGGTCACCGCTTCGCTCACCCCCGCCCTGACTGCCGACCTCGGATTGCGGTATACCGGCGAATGGATCGGCGGCTGCGCGCTGCGGTCCGTCGCGGCCAAGCCGTTGTCAGAACCCCAATGCCTCGACGAGGGTGGAACCAGGGCGCGGGCACGATCGCGGCGACTGACCTGGACGCTGGCGCTGACCCGTAGGCTGGGAGACAGCAGCCTCTACGCCACCAGCCGCCGCGCGTTTCGTTCGGGCGGCTACAACACGCCGGCGCTCGGCGGGTTACTGGCGCCTTTCCAGACTTTCCGTCCCGAAACGCTGACCGACTTCGAGATCGGGGCCAAGGGGCGCTGGAGTTTGGGGGGGATCAGCGGCTCCTACGCGGTGGCGGCCTATGTCGGGTTCTACGACGACGTGCAGCGCGCCCTGTTTCCCGATGTCGATTTCGATGGGGACGGCGAACTGACGACCGACCCCATCACCCTCTACATCAATAGCGCGAAAGCCCGGGTCGCGGGGTCAGACGGTGAGTTTTCGGCGAACCTGGGAGCCCGTACCCGGCTGACCCTCAGTGCCTCGTGGACCGACGCTCGTTATACCCGGATCGATGCCCCCACCGCCCTGACCTCGCTTTTGGGCACGGACCCGCTGCACAATCGCTTCACATATACGCCGACGTTCGGCGGATCAGTCTTCGTCTCGCACGAAGTTCTGTTGCCCCCCGGTCTCGGAACTCTCGCTTTCGGCGCTGACTATGCCTGGGTCAGCAGGGTTCGGTTGACCGAGCGGCCGACAGAATCTTTCGCGCAGCAGCCAGCCTATGGGCTGCTTGGCGCTTCGGTCACCTGGCGCCGGCCGGGCGGACTGCCGGTGGATCTGGAGCTATGGGGGCGCAACCTCACCGACCGGTTCTACGTGAGCGGCGGCGGGACGCTCAATCCGGCCTACACGGCCGCCACGATCATTCCCGGACCGCCGCGCACGATCGGGCTTCGGCTGCGCTACAGTTTCGAATGACCCGCGCCGTCAAGGCGCGACGAGTTCGGCGCGCGTGACGCTTTCGTTCTCGACGCGGGCGATCCCGGCCAGTTCGAGGCTCTGCAGGAACCCGCGCGTTACGCCGATGCGGAACGTGCCGCTGATGGGACGACGCGCAAGTTGCGGGCTGGAGACGATGATCTCCTGCGGACTGTAGCGGTTGATCTCGGCCACGGCCTGCTCCAGCGGCACGCGATCGAAGCTCAGGACGCCCGAGCGCCAGGATAGCTGGCGGTCCACGGCGACCTCGACCATGCGGTAGGCGCCGTCCTGCCACACGAGTTCCTGCCCGGGATGGAGAACGGTGGACTGGGCCTCACCGCCCTGCCCTGCCGGCATGTCGATGCGCACGCGGCCTTCTGCAAGCGTGACCGTGACGCGGCCGCCGGTGTCCCTCACAGCGAAGGCCGTGCCCAGCGCGGTCACCCGGACGCTCCCGGCCGAGACGACGAAAGGCTTGCGCGGGTTCTTGGCGACTTCGAAGAAAGCCTCGCCGCTGCGAATGGTCGTGCTGCGCCCGGTTTCACTTTCCGAAACGGCGAGCACGGTTGAGGTGTTGGCCGTAATCGCCGAGCCATCCGTCATGCGGAAGGTGCTCTGTTGTCCCACGCCGGTCGAGATCAAGTGGCTGTCCGCTTGCGCGAGCGCAGCCGCAGGCGCTTCGCCGCCCCCGCGATAGTGCTGGAAGGTCAGCCCGCCGACGAAGACCGCCAGCGCGAGCCCCGCTGCCATCGCCGGGCGTGCCCAGGCATGGCGGTCGCGGCGATTGGCAAGCGCCCGCTCGCGGATTTCGAGGATGCGGGCGTCGGCGCGCATAGCCCCGGTGCCGTCCCAGGCCCGCTCCACCCGAGCCCAGGCGATGCGGTGCGCTTCGTCGCGGGCGTGCCAGCTTTCGAAGTCCTCGTAATCCTGCGGCGTCGCCTTGGGTGAACGGAAGATGCTGAAATAGGCAGCGGCGGTCGCTTCGGGCGAGTCGATCCTTTCCAGCGCCCGGCCGTCGAACGGGAGGTTGTCGGCGGATTTGCTCATGGCAGATCCCTCGCGGCGAGGAAGCGGATCGCCTTCATGATGTTGCGCCCGACCGCGCTGGTCGAGATGCCGAGGTGCCGTCCGATCGCATCGTAGGACATCTCCTCGAAGCGGTGCAGCACGAAGACGTCGCGCGTCAGTTCGGGCATTTCCTCCAGTGCATTGGCGAGCCGATCGACGTCCTCACGGCCGCGCAGCACGCGTTCGGGGGTGAGGTCGTCCACCGGGTGCAGCGCTTCGGTGAGTTCGTGATGGGCACCGCGATGACGCACCGTGTCGCGGCGCACACGGTCGGTCAGGACACTCGCTGCGACCTGGAAGAGGTAGCCTTCGACATTGGCGATCGGGTCCGCCTGCCCGCGCACGTGCATGCGGACAAGCACGTCCTGCACGAGATCGTCGACGTCCACCGGGTTCGCCCGCTTGGCGATGTAGCGGCGCAGGGCGGGCACGTGCGCCGACAGGTCGGTCACCTGCTGACGGCCCTGCACATGCTTTTCCTGCGGTGTCCTGCGCAACGAGAAAATCGGATCAGCCCTTCTGTCCAATGCCCGGCATCCATAGCCGCGCAGGCTGCAGAAGGTCATCCGATATATTTTTTCACGGGCAGCGAATGATCCGCGCGCCTTTGCGTCTTGCGCATATCGGCCTGCGATCAGGGACAGGCCGGACAACCATGGGGTAACACACCAATGACCTGTCGCAGCCTTTCGGCTCTTCTTCTCGCGTCCACCGTTCTTGCCATCGCCGCACCCGCGCAGGCCCAGTCCGACACTGCCGCTCAAAACCTCGACCAGCCCGGCGGCGATATCGTCGTCACCGCGCGCCGCCGCGAGGAAAGCGCCCAGACCGTCCCCGTCTCGGTCACCGCGTTCAACTCCGAGATGCTGCGCGAGAAGGCCGTCGTCTCCACGCAGGACCTGACCTACACGACGCCCGGCCTCAACGTCGCGCCGCAGACTTCGCGCGATACGCCCTCGATCGTGATCCGCGGCCAGCGCCGCGCGACGGCAGGCGCCGCAGCGCCTTCGGTCGTGACCTACTTCGCCGACGTGCCGCTGCCCAACGAAGGCAGCATCGTGCCGACCTTCGACATCGGCTCGATCCAGGTGCTGAAGGGTCCGCAGGGCACCCTCTTCGGCCGCAACACCACCGGCGGCGCGCTGCTGCTCTACCCTGTCGCGCCCGACTATGATTTCGCCGGTTACGGACAGGTCACGCTCGGCTCGTACAACGAGACGACCTTCGAAGGCGCCGTCAACGTGCCGATCGTCGCGGACCGCGTGGCCCTGCGCGTCGCGGGCCAGATCGCCCGCCGCGACGGCTACATCAAGAACCACGGCAACGGCGGCGATCTCGACGACCGCCACAACGACGCCTTCCGCGCCTCGCTCCTGATCGAGCCGGTCGACGGCCTGAAGAACACCACCGTATTCGACTGGTATCGCGCGCGTGAGAACGGCACCGGCACCGTGCTCAACGGCGTCTACCCGAACCCGGCCGTCAGCGGCGGCGGCACCGCGCGCACGGCGGCGAACCGTCCCTACTTCGACTGCGGCGTCGCGGGCTGCGACATCGACATCGCGCTGGCCGAGCAGCAGGCTGCGGGCGTGCGCGACGTCAGCACCAGCATCGCCCCCTATTCGAACCGCACCTTCTGGGGCGTGGCCAACACCTCCGAACTGGAAGTCGGCAAGGTCACCTTCAAGAACATCTTCGGCTACCGCCGCAGCAAGGTCGCGGCCGCCCGTGACATGGACGGCACCTACCTCGCGCTTTACGACGGCGTTTCCAACACCGACGTCGAGCAGGTCTCGAACGAGTTCCAGATCCTCGGCTCGCTGCTGAACGACCGCCTCGACTGGATCGTCGGCGCCTTCTACCTCAAGAGCGACCCGACCGGCGTGAACGGCAGCGTCACCTACTCGGCGGTGATCCCGGGCAAGACCTTCACCTACAACGAGAACTACAATTCCTCGACCAGCAAGGCGCTGTTCGGGCAGGTCGGCTATGCCTTCGGCGGCTTCGCGGAAGGCCTGCGCTTCAACGGCGGCTTCCGTTACACCTGGGACAAGTCGAGCGGCTGCTCGGTTGCGGCGCTCGACACGGCCGACCGCATCGGGCCTGACGCCTGCGCCACGCAGGGCGGCAAGACCGGTTCGGAAAGCTCCAAGGCCCCGACCTGGACCGTCGGTTTCGACTACAAGGTCAACGACGACCTGTTCCTCTACATCACCAACCGGCGCGGCTACCGCTCGGCGGGCTACAACCAGAGCGGCATGTCTTCGTACTTCGACGGCTTCGAGACGTTCCAGCCCGAGAAGGTCACCGACTACGAGGCCGGTATCAAGAGCAGCTGGGAAATCGGCGGCGTGAAGGGCCGCTTCAACATCGCGGCCTACACCAGCAAGTACAACAACATCCAGCGCTCGATCTTCCCCGGCGCGGACTTCGACGGCGACGGCAACTCGGCCAACGATCCGAGCAGCCTGATCATCAACGCCGCCAAGGCGACGATCAAGGGCACCGAGTTCGACTTCTCGGTCACCCCGATCGGCGGCTTCACGCTGTCGGGCTTCGGCGCCTACACCGATGCCAAGTACGACGAGTACGATGCACCCGCAGCCTTCATCCCGCTGCTGGGCAACAACCCGGTGAACAACAAGTTCTCCTACACGCCCAAGTGGACCATCGGCGGCGGTGCGCGCTACGCGACGTACCTGGGCAACTTCGCCGAGATGGTGTTCAACGCCAACTGGTTCCACAGCGCCAAGGTCTGGTACGTCGAGCGTCCGCTGGACACCAACGGCATCCAGAAGGCCTACGACACCGTCAACCTCAAGCTGGACTTCAACAACATCGAGGATCGGGGCATCGACCTCGGCTTCTTCGTGCGTAACCTGTTCGATGTGACGTATGCTGCTGCCGGCGGCGTCGTCACCCCGTCGGTGACTTCGACCACGCTCGTCTACAACGAGCCGCGCGTGTTCGGTGCCCAGCTGCGCATGTCGTTCGGCAAGCGCTGATCCCCTGCCCGCCTGCGCGGATCGCCATGATCCGCGCAGGCACCCCTTTCGATACGACCCTTCGATGAGGATGTAGCCCGATGAAATCCCGTCTTCGTACCGCCCTGCTCTCCCTTTCCGCGCTCGCTTCTACTCCGGCAATGGCCGAGCCGCTGGCCGATGCCGACCGCACCGCGATCCTCGCCGAAGTCGATCGCGGTGCCCCTGCGATGGCGCGCAATGCGCTGCAGATCTGGTCCTGGGCCGAAGTCGGCTTCCAGGAGACCAAAAGCTCGGGGCTTCTCCAGAAGGACCTCAAGGCGGCAGGCTTCAAGGTGACCGCCGGTGTCGCGGGCATGCCCACCGCCTTCGTCGCCAGCTTCAAGAACGGAGACGGCCCCGTCATCGGCATCCTCGCCGAGTACGACGCCCTTCCCGGCCTCGCCCAGGCGGCCGAGCCTGAGCGCCACGTCATCGACGGCATCGCCGGTCATGCCTGCGGTCACAACCTGTTCGGCGCCGCCTCGGTCGCGGCGGCGATCGCCACCAAGAACTGGATGGTCGCGCACGGCATCAAGGGTGAGCTGCGCGTCTACGGCGCGCCTGCGGAAGAGGGCGGCTCGGGCAAGGTCTTCCTCGTCCGCTCCGGTCTGACCAAGGACGTTTCCGCCATGCTGCACTGGCACGCGGGCGACGGCTATAGCGCCATGCAGGGTCATGCGCTCGCGAACGTCAGCGCCAAGTTCCGTTTCCACGGCCTCGCCTCGCACGCCGCCGCCGCGCCCGAGCGCGGGCGCTCCGCGCTCGACGGCGTCGAGGCGATGGACAACATGGTCAACATGATGCGCGAGCACGTGCCGCAGGAAACGCGCATCCACTACGTCATCACCGATGGCGGCAAGGCCCCCAACGTCGTGCCCGACACCGCCGAGGTCTACTACTACGTGCGTCACCCCGACCAGCAGCAGGTCGCCGACATCATGGAGCGCGTGAAGAAGGCCGCCGAAGGCGCCGCACTCGGCACCGGCACCACGGTCGAGTACGACCAGATCGGCGGCACCTTTGACCTGCTGCCCAACGACACGCTGGGCCACGTGATGTACGACAACCTCAAGCAGGTTCCGTTGCCCACCTATACCGCGCAGGAACAGGCGTTCATCGACAAGATCGCGGCCACCCTGCCCAAGGGCGGCCGCAAGCAGGCTGGCGGCGTCGCACCCTATTCCAGCGGCGAGATCATGTCCGCCTCCACCGACGTCGGCGACGTCAGCTACACCACGCCCACGGCGGGCATGTCGGCGGGCACCTGGGCGCCCGGCACGCCGCCGCACAGCTGGCAGGCGGTCGCCGCCAGCGGCAACAGCGTCGGCACCAAGGGCGCGGAAGTGGCCGCCAAGACTCTCGCCCTCACCGCCGTGCAGCTGTTCCAGAGCCCGGACACGCTGGCCGCCGCGAAGAAGGAACTGGACGAAAGGCGCGGGCCGGACTTCGTCTACCGCTCGCTGCTCGGCGACAAGGCGCCCTCGCTCGACTATCGCAAGGCGCCTGTTTCAAAGAATTAACCGGACCCATCCTGACCCCGGTTCCGCCAAGTGCGCGGAACCGGGTCTTTTTTCTCATTATGACATTTCAATGACTGTTAATGACAGTCAAGTAACTGTCCTTATTAGATTTTCTTAGGAAATTCGCGTTAACCTCTCGCTCAATGGCACGGGAATGGGGAATTCCCGGCACAATTCGGGTGCGAGATGTTTAACGTTAATTCGAAGTTCGGGCGCATGTTCGCGTCTCTCGAGACGCGGCTGGTGGGCGCGCTCACGCTGATCGTGGTGTTTACGGTCCTGCTGCAGGTCGTGACCCAGCGAGAAGCCTACGCCCTGCGCGAACAGAGCGATGCCCTGATCCAGACCTCCGCCATCGCCGAGAACGCCGACCAGTTCGCCGACGCGGTCGCCAAGCTTCGCATGGCCACCAACCGGGGCCTGATGGCCAGCGAGACCGGGGGCAGCAGCGACGAACTGACCGACCAGGCCATCGGCATCGGCGACCAGCTCGGCCGCCTCCGCAACAGCGGCATGGTGTTCTACGACGCGCCGCAAGCGGGCAATCCTTTCGCCGACCTCGACCGGCACGTCGCCGAAATCCTCGAAGTCCAGAAGCACGGCGCCACGCGCTCGCTTGCCCGCCGGATCGAGGCCCGCAATGTCGCGATGGGCGAATTCGCCGACGGCATCGTCGATCGAGCCCATGCCCAGCGTCGCAGCGCGCAGCAGCAGCTCGTCGCCTCGGTCGGGCGCTGGCAGCTGCTGGTGCTGGCAACCGGGCTGGTGACGATCCTCGTCGTGCTGCTCGCGCTGTTCGATATCTCGCGCAACATCCTGCCCGCGATCCGCCGGATGCACGGCAACGTCCAGCGCCTTGCCGACGGCGACCTCGACATCGAGATCGGCACGTTCCGCCTCAAGGAACTGCAGGCCCTGTCGCACCCGCTGGAAACCTTCCGCCAGAACGCCCGCGCGGTGAAGAACCTCGCCTTCAGCGACCCCGCCACCGGGATGCCCAACCGCCGCGCTTTCCTCGAAACCTTCGGCAAGCTGCTGGCGACCGGCGACGAGCGGCGCTTCGCCTGCATGGTCATCGACATAGATCGCTTCAAGCACGTCAACGACGACTACGGCCATGCCGCCGGTGACGAACTCGTGCGCCTGATCGGCGAGCGGGTGAAGGAGCACCTCGGCCACGAGAGCGTCGTGGCCCGCATCGGCGGCGACGAGTTCGCCGTCTCCATGCCGCTGACTGAAGAACGGCAGGGTTTCGCCCTCGCCTCGGACATCGTCGATGCGGTCCGCGCGCCGTTCAGCCTTGGCGGCTATGCGGTGGCGGTGACCTGCTCGATGGGCGTCGTCGATGTCACCGCAGGCGACGAAGCACAGGACGTGGACGATATCCTGCGCAACGCCGACATGGCGCTCTATGCCTCGAAGAAGAGCGGCCGCAACTGCGCCACCGCCTTCGACCTCGCCATGGCGCAGGAACGTTCGATCGACCGCGCGCTGGAAAAGGACCTCGAATATGCCTTCGAACGCCAGCAACTGCGCATGGTCTATCAGCCGATCCACTCGGTCGTCGACGACGCGCGCGAGGTCGAGGCACTGGTCCGCTGGCGCCATCCCGAACTCGGCGACGTGCCGCCCTCCAGCTTCATCCCGGCGGCCGAGCGCAGCGGGCTGATGGTGCGGCTCGGCGAATGGATCATCGAACGCGCGCTGGCCGATTTCGCGCAATGGCCCGAAATGTTCCTCAGCATCAACCTGTCGCCGCTGCAGCTGCAGCACGAAGGGTTCAGCGGCTTCCTGCTCGACGCCTGCCGCCGCAACGGCATCGTTCCGCAGCGCCTGTTCCTTGACTTCGGCATCCTACTCTACGGCATGCTGGCCATGCGTGACCGCGCCGCTACCCCCCGCATCGACGCGGAAGTGCCCGCGATCGGACTGAACTGACACCCTAGACATCCGGCCGCGTCCGCGCGGCCACCCGGACCGGCCCCGGCCGCGATCACCCTGCCTTCATCACCTTGCACCCGCCGCGCGGGCGCAACAGGCGGAGCCTTGCCTGCGCCGGAGGGATCGCGGCCGCCCGACCCTCACTTCTCTCGTCTCACAACTTCCCTTATCAATCGGAGTATTACCATGACCAGGATTGCCGTCGTCGGAGCCGGAATGGGCGGACTGGCCTTCGCAGCCGCCATGCGGGGCAGTGACCACGAAGTGACGCTTTACGAACAGGCGCACGAGATCGGCGAACTGGGCGCAGGCATCTCGCTCTGGGCCAACGGCACGCGGCTGTTCGAGGAAATGGGCATCGCCGAACTGATGGCGGCGAAGTCCTGCGAGACCGAAGCCGCCTACTTCCGCAACGAGGATGGCAGCGTCGCCGCCGAGCAGTCGCTGGCCCGCGACAACTGGTACCGCGACGCTTACAGCTATCCCTACTACGGCGCCCTGCGCACCGACCTGCAGGCATCCCTGCTCGAAGTGCTCGGCACCGACAACATCCGCCTCGCCAAGCAGCTGATCACCATCGAGGACACGGCCGAGGGCGCCGTGCTGCACTGGGCCGACGGCACCAGCGACACCGCCGACCTCGTCGTGGGCGCAGATGGCATCAAGTCGGTGGTCCGCAAGTTCGTCGATCCCGATGCGCGCCCGGTCTTCACCGGCAACAGCGCCTTTCGCGGCCTTGCGAAGACCGAGGAACTCGACCTGCTGCCCGAACCGCGCTCGTTCACCGACTGGATGGGCGACGGCATGCACGTGCTGAATTTCCCGGTCGGGCCGGATTTCAAGCACACCACGATCGTCGTCTTCGTCGACGGTCCCGAGCAGTGGGAACACGAGGAATGGCGCGTTCCCGCCGACGCCGAAGCCGTGCGCGCCTTGTTCGACGACTGGGATCCGGCGGTCGGCCAGTTGCTGGAGCACGTCACCCTGTCCGAGCGCTGGGGTCTGTTCCAAGTCAGCCTGATGGACAGTTGGCATCGCGGCCGCTGCGTGCTGATCGGCGATGCCGCGCACGGCATGCTACCGCACCACGGACAGGGCGCGATCTCCTCGTTCGAGGACGCCATCGCGCTGGCCCATGTCATGAAGGACGACGGCATCGCCACGATCGACGCCAAGCTCGCTGCCTACGAAGGCGAACGCAAGGCGCGCGGCGAGCGTATCCAGAAGTCATCGCGCGATCTGAATGCATGCCTGCATCTGCCTGAAGGGCCTCAGCGCGACAAGCGCGCGGTTGTTCTCAATGCCTTGCCCGAGAACTTCTCGTGGCTGCATGAATATGTCTGCTCTGTTTGACCCACGTAAGAGTTGAAGCAATTTGTGACTGTGCCGGCAAAGGCAGTTCACCTGCACAGTCACAGCACCTCTTTCTGTATACTTGATTGAAGTGGGGTTACTGACCGACGACTTCGCGCGTAAATGTCATCTATCACCGCAACCTGGCTCCAAACTCGACAGTCGCCTTACGGCCAGTCCCGCGCATTGCGGGGAACGATCATCAGTGCTTCAGGAACGGCAGATGTTGGATGGGCTCCTGCCGTTCACGGCGCGCCTCGCGAACGTCGGTTTTGTCCCAGGTCCCGTCATAGTTTGAATGTCAGCTTCCAAGCGGGGCAAAATCGCTGTCGAACGGTGAACGGGCGCGTTGCAGAAGCTTACCCGTCGCGGTGGCCTGCCCCCGGGACTGGCGAGACCCGAGTGCCAACGCAAGCCAGTTGCATGCGCTTGCCGCGTCAATTTCGATGCCGTCTCTACACAGCGCGACCAGGATACTTCCGCCTGTGCAGGATGCTCGAAAAAGAAATATCAAACACGGCAGAGCGGACTTTCGCTTCTTGCCATTAATTTCTTCACCGGGGTTATCAAAAGCCGGTTGTGCGCCCCTCCCCGTTTAACGGAAAAGGGGCAAGGTTCAGCGTACCCTCGTACCGCGTCCGAACAGGAATCCGAGAACCAGAATTACGACCGCTACGATCAGGAAAATCTTGGCAAGGCCGGCAGAAAGACCTGCCACGCCCCCAAAACCCAGAAGCGCAGCGATGACTGCGACCACTGCAAAAATGATGGCCCAGCGAAACATCAGGCATCTCCCGTTTGAAAGAGCTGCGTCGATCACTTCGACGTGCTCGAACTTGCAAACTTTCTGACATTGTCAATGTTCCAGACACATCCTGCATAATCCCGACACGTATGGTGGCGTCCGGTAAGGCACATGGCCCTGACGTGCCGAAGATAGGGTTGGCGATGGGTCGGATCATGCGCGCCTTCCGCGCGTTGGCTCCTGTGGAGAAGGAGCCTGAATATGTCGTTTGTCACTACCGCCCGCCGCGAAGTCCTGACACGCCCGGTTCTGGCGCTTGTGCAATCCGCACTCCCCGCGCTGTCCGCCACGGAAAACGAGGCGATCGATGCCGGGAACACGTGGTGGGACGCCGCCCTATTCACCGGCAACCCTGACTGGAATGCGCTGCTGGCCGTGCCTCCTGCCACTCTCACGGCAGAAGAGCAGGCCTTCATCACCGGCCCGGTCGAGACCTTGTGCGGGATGATCGACGACTGGCGCATGACCTGGGAAACCCACGACCTGCCCCCCGAGGCGTGGGACTACCTCAAGTCCGAGAAGTTCTTCGGCATCATCATTCCGAAGGAACACGGCGGCCTCGGCTTCTCGAACTTCGCGCATAGCGAGATCGTGAGGAAGATCGCCACTCGCTCGGTTTCCGGTGCAGTGACGGCTATGGTGCCAAACTCGCTGGGACCGGGCGAACTGATCCTGCGGTTCGGCACCGAAGCGCAACAGCGGCAATGGCTCCCCCGCCTCGCCGATGGGCGCGAGCTTCCTGCCTTCGGCCTCACCAGCCCCGAAGCAGGATCGGACGCCGCCGCAATGGTCGACGAAGGCGTGGTCTGCCTGGGCGATTGGCAGGGCGAAGAGGTGCTCGGCATCCGCCTCAACTGGCGCAAGCGCTACATCACGCTGGGACCGGTCGCGACGATCCTGGGACTCGCCTTCAAGCTGCGCGATCCCGAGCATCTCCTTGGTGGGCAGGACGAGATCGGCATCACCGTAGCTCTGGTGCCCACCGACCTGCCCGGCATCACTATCGGGCGGCGGCACATCCCCTCGATGCAGACCTTCCAGAACGGCCCGAACGAGGGCAAGGACGTCTTCATCCCGCTCGACAACGTGATCGGCGGGCCCGAGCGGGTCGGTCAGGGCTGGAAGATGCTGATGAGCGCTCTGGCCGCCGGGCGCGGCATTTCGCTGCCCTCGCTGTCGGCGGCGGCGGGCGCCTTCGCCGCCCATACAACCGGCGCCTATGCCCGCGTACGATCGCAGTTCAACCTGCCGATCGGCAAGTTCGAGGGCATTCAGGAACGCCTCGCCCGGATCGCAGGCAATGCCTACCTGCTCGACGGCGCGCGGCGGCTGACTTGCGCGGGGCTGGATCAGGGCAACCATCCCGCGGTGATCTCCTCGATCCTGAAACTTCACGCCACCGAGCGGATGCGCGTCGTCATTAACGATGCGATGGACGTCCACGGCGGCAAGGCGGTGATCGAGGGCCCGCGCAACTACATGGGCGGACAGTACCGCGCGATCCCGGTCGGCATCACCGTCGAGGGCGCGAACATCCTGACGCGCAGCCTGATGGTCTTCGGACAAGGCGCAATCCGCTCGCACCCCTATCTCCTCGACGAGATCCGCGCGGTGGGCGATGCCAATCGCGGGCGCGCGCTGGCCGATTTCGACAAGGTACTATGGAAGCACGTCGGCCACGCGCTCAAGACCGCGATCCGCGCGTTCGTGCGCAGCTGGAGCGGCGGCGTCTTCGCCCCTGCTCCGAAGGCGGGGAAGGCCACGCGCCATTATCGCCAGATGAGCCGCTATGCCGCAGCCTTCGCGTTCTGCTCGGACATCGCGTTCCTGACGCTGGGCGGCGAACTCAAGCGGCGCGAACTGCTCTCGGCGCGCCTCGGAGACGTGCTGTCCGAACTCTACATGCTCTCGGGCGCGCTCAAGCGCTGGGAGGACGAAGGGCGGCAGGATGACGACCTGCCACTGCTCGACTGGTGCATGCAGAGCGGCTTTGCCAGCATCGAGCAGAGCTTCGCGCAGATCATCGAGAATTTCCCGGCCCGCCCGGTCGGCTGGATGCTGCGCCTGTTCATCATGCCTTACGGTCGTCGCCGCAACGGCCCCACCGACCGGACGATACGCCGCGCCGCCGCCATCCTGCTGGAACTGTGCCCAGCACGCGACCGGCTGGTCGAGAACGTCTATATCGGCGGCGACGACGATGCAGTCGCGCGGCTGACCGAGGCTTTCCGCAAGACCGTCGCCACCCAGCCGATCCATGACCGCATGAAGCAGGCCCGCGTCCGCGACGCCGATCAGGCGCTCGCGGCGGGCCTGATCTCGCAGGAGGAACGCGAGCAGCTGCGCCAAGCGGACGGAGCCGTCGCCGAAGTCATCGCGGTCGATGACTTCGCGCCCGAGGAACTGACCCGCAGAACGGATAAGTCGTTGCGCGAGGCCGCCGAATGAGTCGCGCGGTCCACATCGTCGATGGCGCCCGCACACCGTTCCTCGAGGTACGCGGCGGGCCGGGGCCGTTCACTCCGGTTGATCTCGCGGTGCAATGCGGCCGCCCACTACTGCTGCGCCAGCCGTTCGCGCCCGAGGCCATCGATCAGGTGATCCTCGGCTGCGTCAATGTCATCGCCGACGAGGCCAATCCGGCCCGTGTCGCGGCCCTGCGCCTTGGCTGCGGCGCGCAGACGAGCGCCTTCACCGTCCAGATCAACTGCGGGTCGGGGATGCGGGCGATGGATACCGCCTATCGCTATATAGCCGACGACGGCAGCGATCTGATCCTGGCGGGCGGCACCGAAGCGCTCAGTCATGCCCCGCTCGTGCTGCGGCAAGATGCGGTGGAATGGCTGGCGGCGATGCAGGGCGGCAAGGACAGCGCCCTCGGCAAGCTTAAGGCGGC
>NZ_JABXWS010000161.1:0-512 GCF_015594425.1 Novosphingobium sp. HR1a | reverse complement strand
TGCCGTGCCGCTGCGGACGGTGAAGGCGAGCAGGCCGCAGTTCACCTCGATCGGCTTCTTGAGCTTGCCCTGGAACATCTTCTGCACGAACGTGCCAATATCAAGTTCGGCGAGTTGCGCGTTTTTCGTCCACAAGGTGCCTTGCGGCATTACGAACGCGATCCGACCGGACGAGCTTGCCAGGGAATCGTGGACCGTATCGCCTCTGCCTTCCAAATGGATACGTCCGCGGATCGTGCCGGTGGTGCCCGAGTCCGCCAGCCCATATCCGGCGAGCAGCCGTCCCATCGGCGTGGTTGCAAGCCGGATGTCGTAGCGTATTGCCGACGGCCGTTGGCGGGTGTCGAATATCAGGTCCGAGGCCACATCGCCGCGCGCCATCGAGAACGTGAGCGGCGATAGCGCGAGGCGCCCCTTGTCGAGCGACAACTTGAGCGCGATGTTTGAAACGGGCACGTTCTTCGAGCGCACGATAGCGATCTTCCAGTCGACCCCCGCGTCGAAGCGCTGCC
>NZ_JABXWS010000079.1:0-46888 GCF_015594425.1 Novosphingobium sp. HR1a | reverse complement strand
ATTGCCGATCCGATCCTGATCGATACCAGCAAAAACGTCGTCACCGGGCGCGGCGGCTTCAGCTTCGGCACCGAGGCGGTAGACATGGCCTTTCGCGCCGACGGCAAGAAGATCAGCCTGTTCTCCGGCCAGTCGCCCGTTGGTCTGGGCGGGCATTTCGCCGAGCCTAAGCTGCAGGTCATCACCCCGCAACTTGTCGGCCGCGCGGGTGCCGGTCTCGGCCTTGCAATCGTGGCGACTCCGGTGGCCGGGCTGCTCGCCTTCGTCGATCCAGGCGATGCCAAGTCTGCGGCCTGCGGGCCTGTTCTTGCTGGCGCCAACGCCAGCGCCCAGCGCACGTCGAAGGGCAAGCCGCGCGACGACGTCGGCAACGGCACTGCGAAGAAGAACCCTTAGCAAGGGTCGGAACCGGTCCGCGGTCCGCTCCGCCGTCGAGTGCGGATTCGCGAGACAGAAGCATCGCATGGGCCTCGTGGTGCGCACCGTCGGCATCGCTCGCGCCCCATCAAGATCGGCATAACCAACCTTGCCTATAACTTCCAGCGCCTGGCCTGGCTCGTGGGGCGAATTGCGCCCACGTGACGCCAAAAAACAGCCTGCGCAGGCGCCTCCCCCACAAAACCAGCGGATCAGCCCCCAACACCAAGGCTCATACTCCGCTCCCCAGCCTTCACGCCGCAATCATGCCAACATCAGGCATTTCTTCGAGATGGGATGGTTGCCGCCCTCCCCAGACGGCATCGCAATGTGCCAAAAAGTGGTGTTGAGGACCGGGAATGGCGCGGTCCTCGACAGAGGCGGGGCGCTCACTGATCGAGACGGCATCCTTGATCTGGCCATGTCCGTTACGCTTGAGGCTGGCGTGCCGGGACCTGCGGATCGTGCGCCGGGCGCGCAGATGCTCCAGCAGTTCCTTCTTCAGAACTCCGCGCGCCTGTATGTACAGGCTTCTGTAGATGGTCTCGTGCGACACCTGCCTGTGCGGCTCCTCGGGAAAGCTGCGCCTGAGCCACCCCGCGATCTGTTCCGGTGACCATTTGCGGCGCAGCTTGGCCGATACTGCCCGGGCCAGTGGGCGGCGAGCAAGCCAGCTTGCAGGGCTTGGGCCGCAAGGCACGGTCCCATGCCGCCTGATCGGACGCAGTAGCGCAATACCGTGCAGGGCCGCCATTGCGCCTGACTTCGCGACTGATCGTCGAGGGCGAGCGGCCCAGTCGCCGTTCTATCGCACGCAAGGGTTCACTGACGCTCAGGCCCCGCGAAATCTCCTCGCGCTCGGCAAGGCTCAGTGCACGGATGCTCCGCTTGCGATCGGCGGGCCTGATACCGCCGGTCGGCGAAATCACCGAAAATACCGAAGATGATTCTCGATCAAACCTTCGTCCGATCGAACTCATCGACTCCCCGCGCTGCCAGCGATCCCATATCTCTGCTCGCTGGCTGGCCGTGTAATAGATCCGACGACGCTGCTTCATCGCGACACTCCATCTTCCGCAAAAGATTAAAGTGTTGCCTCCACCCGTCGAACCCACCGCCATTGCCGGCCGACAAACCGTCGTGCTGCCTCGCGCCCATGATGGTCATGAAAGCTCCGAAGGGCGCTGCCTGAAACCGGCCGTTGCCGGGCAGCCACTTAGCCACTCATTGCGCTTCGGCACGCCAAGATAGTAGGCTTAAATCGTGCTTGCTGACGTAGACGATGCCTATCGGCAGCGCGCCTTGCCTGTCGACGACAGCGGTGAAAATGCGGCTGCGAGTGATCTGCTGAAAATCCGCGAACTTGACCTTGACCGTTACGGTGCGACTAAATGCTTAAGCCCGCTCGCACCACGCCAAGACATAGTCAGCTTGCCCAAGAAGCCCCGGTTCGATTTCATTGCTGCCAAATAGGTCCCTGTCGAACGTCGTTTCGGAGCCTGAGGACTTTTGCTCGCGGTCTGGGTTGACCAAGCGGATATCCCAAAGCCGCACCAAGCGTCTAGAACTCGCGGGCCTTGTGCTAAGAATATAATAACCGGTGTTGCGGCTGGCGATACAAGCGACGATTGGAAGCGATCGCGTCGCGCTCCACCACGTTGTGGACGTTACTCTGGCCGTCCTCTCAAAAGTGTGGAGGGGGTCAGCACCCAAGTCAGTGCGGCGGCGTTGGAACCAGATCGTGCTGAATGCGGTGCCGCAAACCGGCACTGAAGTGCCCCTACCCTTCCCCGTGTTTGTGCTTGGCGGTACTCTAGTATCTCCCGAACGAAGGACAGCTATGATGGAACAACCTGCCTTTTTGCGAATGAAGGTCGTTCTTGCGAGAAGCGGGCTTTCGCGGACAACCTTGTATCGCAAGATATCCAGCGGAACCTTTCCTCGCCAGATACCACTTGGTCCCCGAGTTGTCGGTTGGCGAGCCGACGAATTCGAGCTCTGGTGCCGCGATCCTGCGGCCTACCATGCGAACCGGGAATAGCGTCCCTCGTGCATCTCCCGTCGGTCATGGTGTGGGCCGACCATTTCGCGCCCGGCCCCTGTAGAATGTCGATCATGAAGTGTTAGGGTCGAGCCTGACCTCTCCCACGTCAGTAGCGACTGAACGCCTCGTTGCCGACAATCCTGCGAACCTCGTCCTCCCATACCCGAAGGACCCTTCGCTTCTCCTTGACATATTGATGTTTGTTATAGGTGTTTGACACCTTCCCCCGACTTTATGGCCCATGACCCCTTCGATGTGGTTCTCGCCAAGAACAGCGTTCTCCTCATCATCGAGAATACCGTTCGCAAGGGTTGAAAACGTGCGGCGGAGATCGTGTGCGGTCCAGCGCTCATAGGCCGATCTTGCCGCCTTCGCCTTTCGCTCCATCGCCGCATTGAGAAAGTCCAGCGCATTTCCCAAGTCATAGATCGTATATGCCGCTTCGTCGACATATGCACGCAACGAAGGGAACACGTAACGATAGTTGTGGGCGGCGAGCGGACCGGCAATGAGGTCCCGGGCCTTGTCAGCAAAAGGCGTAATGTGTGGATACCCCGACTTCATCCGTGCCTCGGAGAGGTCCATCCAAGGACGGCTCATGTCCAATTCGCCGCGGACCAGTTCACGAACCTCATCGCGGCGCTGGCCGGTGAGGAGTAGAACAAGGAAATAGGCACGGGACGTAGCGTCAAGTTCGCCAACCATGTCCCACAGCCATCGGACCTCAACCTCGTTCAGATAACGATCATGCGTGTTCTGCTTTTCTGTCTTGAGCCGTCGAGCCGGTGAATCCGACAGCCCAGTGCGAGCTTCCGATTCTTCCGCCCCCGTGAAAAAACTTTTTCACATACCGGACGGCATTGTTGAAGGCCGTCCGCCTCCCCTTCGTCTTCAGCGGGTCCACAATGTCGGCCAGCTCAAGAAACGTCACATCCGTGAGAAGGCTTTCGCCGATGGTATGAGCAAAAAGGCGATCCCACGTCTGGCGCTTGTCGATCAGCGTCTTCTCTGCGTTGCCGCCAAATTCACCGGACTCGCGAAGATAGGCTGTCCACGCTTCCTGACAGGTCATGACCGGCCGGGTCGGCTGGGCAAGCACAATCCCATCGGTTGCGCCCTCGTCGTCCTCAAACGGTTTCTCGCCGCGAGCAACCCGAGCATTGATGCCATTTGCCCATGCACGGGCTGCCGCCAAGGATACCCCGCGTCCGTCCTCGAACCGACCTTCTTCGACCTTCTACCGGCTAGCCTCCGGATAAGACTCGAGCAGGTGGGTATACTGCGATCAGTCTAAGAGGTTTTACCCTCGTCGGAGCGAAGCGCGGCGATCAACTCGCGCATCGTCTCAGTATCGCGAAGGTTGAGATCGCGCTGAGGGAAAGGCACCTTGATGCCGTTCTCGCGCATAAGCCTCCAGAGCCCTTTGAGGACATCAGAACGCACGTTTCCGGTGCCTTCTTCGGGGTCGGTGATCCAAACGTGGATCACAAACGCGACTCCATTCTCCGCAAAGCTGTCGAGCCAGACGGTTGGCGGCGGGGCCTTGAGGACACGTTTCACGGCACCCGCTGCCTCCAGCATCAGCTTCTCGGCAAGCTCGATATCGGAGGCATAGGGGACCACGACCGGGACTTGGATACGCACGTTCTTCGACGAATACGACCAGTTCTCGACCTGATTGATCATCAGGTTCTCGTTCGGGATCAGGTATTCCTTCTGGTCGCGCGTGGTGAGCGAGACGGCGCGGATGCCGATGCGGCGGATCTGGCCGAAGGTGTACTGCCCGCTCTGGTCGGCGATGGCGATGACGTCGCCGGGCTTGATCGACTTGTCCATCAGCAGGATGATACCGGCGATCAGGTTGCCGAAGGTCTTCTGCAGGCCGAAGCCGATGGCGAGGCCGAAGGCGCCGGAGAATACCGTCAGTGCCGTCAGGTCGATCCCCAGCACGTCGATGCCGACAAGGATAGCCACGGTCCAGATGAACAGGCTGACCATCTTCTCGGTCAGCAACCGCTGCGTCATGTCGAGGCGGGTCGCACGGGCCAGCACCCGGCTCGACAGCCGGCTGGCGGCCCAGGCCACCGAGATCACCAACGCGAGCACCGCGACGATGACGGTCAAGTCCCACAGCGAAATGCGGCTGGAGCCGACCTGCACGGCCAGCTTGTCGAGCGTGTCGACGATGTTGCCGATCGTGTCGCTGCGGGCGGAGACGACGTTCTTGATGCCTTCCGCGCCCGCGACCGGCTCGGCGTGCTTGACCACGACGGCGGTAGCTGTCGCGGTCGGCGTCGGGCTCGCCGTGGCGGCCGCGACAAGGGGCGCGGTCACTGCCCCCGCCATGCTTCCAGTGCCTGCTCGATGTCGGCGATGAGGTCCCCGGGCGCCTCCAGACCGATGGCGAGGCGTACGCCGTGGCGGTCGCCTTCCGCAGCAGGAGCGGGCGGCCAGGCCATGTTGCTGCGGTAGGCGGAAGGCTCGATGGGGATCGCCAGGCTCTCGAACCCGCCCCACGAATAGCCGATGCCAAACAACGTCAGCGCATCGATGAAGCGGTTGCGCGCGGCTGCATCGCCGCCCCTGAAAGTGAAGCTGAAGAGGCCGCAGCCGCCTGTGAAATCGCGCTTCCACAAGTCATGGCCCGGTGCGCCGGGCAGCATCGGGCAGAGCACTTGCGCCACTTCCGGCCGCTTCGAGAGCCACGTTGCGATTTCCAGCGCGCTCTGCGCCTCGTGGGCAAGGCGCAGGTGCAAGGTGCGCAAGCCGCGAAGCGCAAGCGCCGCGTCGTCGGGAGAGACGACATTGCCCAGTTGCTGCGCGCGGCCGCGCAGCTTTGCGTAAAGTTCCGGCCCGGCGCTGGCGCTGCCCATCATCAGGTCCGAGTGGCCGCCGACATGCTTGGTCAGCGCCATCAGCACCACATCGATCCCGTGGCTCAGCCCGGCGAAGCCGAGCGGGCTGGCCCAGGTGTTGTCGAGCACCGAGACCGCGCCCTTCTCGCGCGCGATGCGGGCGAGTGCGGGCAGGTCGCACACCTCCATCGAGAGGCTGCCCGGCGCTTCCAGTAGCACCGCCCGCGTACGGTCGCAAAAGGCGGCTTCGTAAGCGTCGAGGTCCAGCGGATCGAAGAAGCGCGGCTCGATGCCCATGTCGGTCAGCAGGCCCTTGCCCATCGAACGGGTCGGGTCGTAGGCATTGTCGGTGATCAGCACGACGTCGCCCGGCCGCAGCAGGGTCAGCATGACCCCGGCAATGGCGGCGACGCCGGAAGGATAGAGCACGGTGCCTGCCGCGCCGGGCTCCAGCGCGGTCAGCGCGTCGGCCAGCGCCCACTGCGTCGGCGCGCCGCGGCGGCCGTAGAAGAAACGCCCGTCCTCGTTGGTGCGCGGCCCCTGCGCCAGCGCGGCCGTATTCTCGTAGAGGTGCGTACTGGCGCGCCAGACCGGCGGGTTGACGACCGGCCCGGTCCATTCGCTACGCCGCCCGGCGCCGACGATACGAGTGGCAGCCTCAAGGTCTTCGAGGCGCTTGCTGCTGTTCACTGTGATCTCCGCTGGCTGGGCAGACAGACCCTAGGCCATTTTCCGCGTTCCGGGAAAGGGGTTAGGTGAAGGAGAGGCCAGACCCTTGAGCTGTTTCACTTCGTCACCCTCAACGTGTTTCAGGGTGACGACGGAGCTAGGATCGGTACGCCTCAGACCGCCTTGCGCAGCGTGCCCGGCAGAACCGGATAGGCGCGCGCCTCCGGCACCTCGCGCGCGCCGAGATCGCGGTGCTCCATCGGGCCGGTGTCGAGCCGCAGCGGCGCCAGCGCGGGGCCTCCGGCGATGCCCAGCGTGAAGACGCGGCGGACGGGCGCGACGGTCTCGGCGAAGACTACGCCCACACGCAGCAGCGGCACGAAGAACGACGCATTCGCGCGCTGCAGCGGCCTAATGGCGCTGAGCGGCAACTGCACTTCGCCGGTGAGGGTAACGCTCTCCCCCGCCGCAAGGGCAGGCACCGGCTTGAGCGGCATCATCGTCTCCAGCGACGGGGCAAGCTGCTGCTCGGAGGTCAGCGAGCCATGTGCGCCGATCATGTCGCCGATCAGGTGGCCGGCCGGGAGGTCGGTGCCCGCCGTCAGCGTCACCCGGTACTGCAGCGTCGCGAAGACCAGCGAGAGGCGCAGGCCGACCGGCTCGAAGGCGATGTCGACGGCTTCCGGCGCAGCGGCTGGCGGCGGGACCGGAGCGGGGCGCGGCGGGACCGGCGGGCTGGCGAATTCCGGCTGCGGAACGGGGGCAGGCTTCGGAACAGGAGGCGCGACGGGTTCGGCGACCTCCTGCACTTCGGGCCAATCTTCCGCTTCCTCGGCCGGGCGCTTGCGCCGCAGAAAGAACGCAAGGGCGCCCAGGACGACTAGCACTGCCGGGCTTGCCCATACCCATATGGGCAAGCCCTGCTGCGAGGCCGGAGCGAGAGGCGCAGGGGCAGGTGCTGTCGTGGGCGTTTCGACCGCCGAGGGCGCAGGGATCGGCGTCGGTAACGGTTCGGGCGCGACCGGCGCGGAAGCCGAGGGAGTGCCCTGCGGCTCGGCCGTCGCCGAAGCGCGCGGTTCGGGCGCGCTGGGGCTGGCTGCCGGGTTCGGCGTTCTCGTCGGCGTGGGGCGCGGCGTCGCGGAGGGCTGCACGGTGGGCTGGACGCGCGGAGGCTGAGCGGATGGCTGGACCTGCGGCGGGGGTGCGGCAATGGTCGGCACCGGTTCGGGCGCGGCATTGCGCGGCCGCAGAAGCGGGTTCTGCGCGTCGACCGGACCTTGTGCCCGCGAACTCGGGGTCGCGGTCGGCTCGGGAAGGCTCCAGGTGGTGCCGCTCGACTGGGCACCGACAGGCCCCGCGAGAATTGCGGCCAGCGCGGTCGAGATCGCCGCGCGCGCTATGATTGAATTCGTGCCCCTCATGGTATCTTCGGTCTTCGCCAAACTTCGTGTGAACCCTCAGTTAATGCCTCCCGCCCACACGACAAGACGTGGCATGCCATCGTCCATCGCCGGTGTGACATATGGGCCACCTGCGACATACTTGCGTTCGCGCGTCCTTGGCGGCATTGCCGGGTCATGACTGACACCTCTTTCCCCCTCCACCTCGGCCAGCAGAGCGGACTCCCCGCTTCGCCGGAGGAAGCCCAGCTCGATTACGTTCCGAACCCGCGCGTCGGCAGCCTCTATCTCGTCCGCTTCGCCGCGCCCGAATTCACCTCGCTCTGCCCGGTGACCGGACAGCCCGACTTCGCGCATCTGGTGATCGACTATGCGCCCGGCGAAACCATCGTCGAATCGAAGAGCCTCAAGCTCTTCCTCGGCTCGTTCCGCAATCACGGCGCCTTCCACGAGGACGTAACCGTCGGCATCGGCCAGCGCCTGTTCAACGAGATGAAGCCGCTGTGGCTGCGCATTGGCGGTTACTGGTATCCGCGCGGCGGTATCCCGATCGACGTGTTCTGGCAATCGGACGCACCGCCCGCCGGGCTCTGGGTGCCCGATCAGGGTGTACCGGGTTATCGCGGCCGGGGGTGATCCTCAGTTTCGTGATTGCGAGCGAAGCGAAGCAATCCAGGGCGGTCTACGCGGCCCTGGATTGCTTCGCTTCGCTCGCAATGACGAGTTGGGAAAAGAACCGGCCTTAGAACCCGGCGCTGGCAAATCGCGCGCCATTGACCCGCGTGAGGTCGATGGTGCCCTTGCCGATCGAGGCCATCTGCCTGCTCGTCAGGCACTGCGCGTAGACGGTGGGCGCCTCGGCCTTGCGGGCGGCTTCGGTATCGAGCGCACTGTCGATACCGGCATCGCAGGAACCGCGCGTCTCGTAAGTCCGCACCGGCGTCTCCAGCCGCTGGCAGGCGGTGCCGTCGTCCGAACAGGCGAACAGTGCGAGAGCGTAAAGGGTTGCACTCATGGGGCAGTCTCCTTTCAGGGAAGACAACGGCCCGGGCGCCCCATGTATCCCGCGTCGCCTGAGAAAAAATGAATCCGCTCCAGAGGATTACGGACTGGAACCTTCCGCGCCGCAATGCGTAGAACAGCGCTCATGGACCAGACCAAAGCCAAGCTCATCATCCGCGAAGCGACCGTCGCGGACGCCGCCGCGATCGCCCGTCTCTCCGTCAAGG
This sequence comes from Novosphingobium sp. HR1a, assembly GCF_015594425.1. Lineage (NCBI taxonomy): Bacteria > Pseudomonadati > Pseudomonadota > Alphaproteobacteria > Sphingomonadales > Sphingomonadaceae > Novosphingobium > Novosphingobium sp. HR1a. Next base: position 38,274 of record NZ_JABXWS010000079.1, on the reverse strand, counting down.
TCTACGGCAAGGCCGATGCCTTCACCCGCGCCGAAATCCGCGGGCAGGTCATCAATTTCCCCGAAGGCCAGTTCGTGGCCGAGTACGAAGGCAAGGTCGTCGGCCACTGCGCGACGATGATCGTCACCTCCGACCTCGCCTTCAAGCCGCATACCTGGGAAGAGATCAGCAACGGCGGCTACGGCCGCCCGCCTGCGCCCGAAGGCGACGTACTCTACGGCTTCGAGGTCTGCGTCGATCCCGACTACCGCCGCCTGCGCATCGGCCAGCGCCTCTACCGCAAGCGCCGCGAGGTCTGCCAGTATTTCGAGCTGAAGGGCATCGCCTTCGCCGGCCGCATGCCCGGCTACTACCGCCGCAAGCGCGCCTATCCCGATCCGGCCGACTACGTGCAGGCGGTGCGCGACAAGAAGATCCGCGACCAGGTCATCAACTTCCAGATGAACGAGGGCTACGAGCCGCGCGGCATCCTGCCCGACTACATCCCCACCGACCGCGAGAGCGGCGGCAATGCGGTGCTGATGTACTGGACCAACCCGCTCGCCCCGCTGGACACCGGCAAGTCGGTGCCCGGCCTCAAGGAGCGCGTGCCTTCCAGCGTGCGCGTCGCCACCGTGCAGTTCCAGATGCGCAAGATCGCCACCATCGACGAGTTTGAGGCCCAGGTGGAATACTGGATCGACGTGGCCGCCGATTACGAGAGCGACTTCGTGGTGTTCCCCGAACTGTTCACCCTCGAACTGCTGTCCATCGAGGAGACAAAGCTGCAGCCGGTCGAGGCGATCGAGAAGATCGCCGAATACACCGAGCGCTTCGTCGAGTTCATGGCGCGCATGGCGGTCAGCTACAACATCAACATCATCGGCGGCTCGCACCCCACCCGCGTGAAGCTAAAGGGCGGCAAGAGCGAGATCCGCAACATCGCCTATACCTTCCTGCGCGACGGCGCGGTGCACGAGACGCAGAAACTGCACCCCACCCCTTCGGAACGGCGCTGGTGGAACATCAAGGGCGGCTACGGCGCCAATGTGATCCCCACCGACTGCGGGCCGATCGGAGTGATGATCTGCTACGACAGCGAGTTCCCCGAACTGGCCCGCCACCTCGTCAACCAGGGCGCGCTGATGCTGTTCGTGCCGTTCTGCACCGACGAGCGGCGCGGCTACCTGCGCGTGCGCTACTGCGCGCAGGCCCGCGCGGTGGAGAACCAGTGCTACGTCGTCACCTCGGGCGTGGTGGGCAACCTGCCCAACGTCGAGAACATGGACGTCCACTATGCCGAAAGCGCGATCCTGACGCCGAGCGACTTCCCGTTCTCGCGCGATGGCGTGGCGGCGGAAGCGGCGGCCAATACCGAGACGATCGCGATCGCCGATCTCAGCCTCGATGCCCTGCTGACGGCGCGTCAGTCGGGCGCGGTGCAGAACCTCAAGGACCGCCGCTTCGATCTCTACCGCGTGGAGTGGGCGCAGCACTGAGCGGAGATCGTCATCCCGGCGAAAGCCGGGATCGCTGGCAGAGCCGCGTGAACTCGATAGATGGCGCGGCTTTGCAGGCTCCAGTCGCCAGTTCTCGTCTCCAGAGCACTCGACGGTCCCGGGACCAAGTCCGGGATGACGGATGTGCGATGACTCGGTGGCTCAGGCATGCCGGATCGCCTGCATAGGCCGCCCTTAGAGTACTCCTAGGTGCCGTTGAGTGCCCCTTGGGACACGCTTAGAGCACCCTTGGGTGCCGTTAAGTACCCGTTTGCGCACCCCTTCATAACGGTCTATGCCCCGGATCGTATCCAAAACGCGAAGCGACGCCATGACCAAAGACCTTGCCGTACCCCAGGGCGTCGCCAGCCAGCGCGTCGCTGACATCCTCGCCGAACGTATCCTATCGGGCGCCCTCCCCCCCGGCGCGCGGATCAAACAGGACGAACTGGCGGACGAACTCTCCACCAGCCGCATCCCGGTGCGCGATGCCCTGCGCATCCTCGAAGCGCGCGGTCTCGTCACCATGCGCGCCAATGCCGGAGCGCGCGTCACCAGCCTCACGCGGCGCGACCTCGAGGTGTCCTACGAAATCCGCGAGCGGATCGAGCCGCTGCTGCTCGCCGACAGCGTGCCGCACCTGACCGAAGCCGACCTTGCCGACCTGCGCGACGTCATGGAGCGCAACGAGCAGACCGCCGACATCGACGAGGCGATCGCGCTGGGCCGCGAATTCCACTGGATCACCTATCGCCGTCATTCGACCCCGCTGCTCGCGCAGATCGTCGAGCGGGTCTGGGACACGACGCAAAGCTATCGCCGCGCCTACATGAAGCTGGCGATGTCAGGGGCAGCGGCAAGCCCCACGCCGGGAACGAAAAGCCCGTCTGGACGCACGCACGATCTGGAGCACCAGCTGCTCTACGACGCTATCGCCAAGCGCGAGGTCGAGACCGCGCAGGCCGCCCTCGTCATGCACATCCGCCGCACCCGCACCAGCCTGCTGCGCTACGGGCACATGATCGGCGACGGGGGGGCGATACCGCTCACGGCGGAGTGAGCGGGCGCTTGTAAAATCCGCACTGGATGGGCAGGCAAGTGCCGCCTTTCCCAAGGTTCGCCCTCTGATTCCGGAGAACCCGTGCGCATGATTACCCTTGAACAATCCCGCAGCCTGATCACCGCTACCCGTGCAAGGGGCCGCGAGATGGGGCTCAATCCGCTGACCGTGGTGGTGCTCGACGCCGGCGGCCACCTCGTCGCCATGGAGCGCGAGGACGGCTCAGGCTATGGCCGCCCGGACATTGCCGCAGGCAAGGCGGCGGGCGCGCTGGCGATGGGCGTGTCCAGCCGCAAGCTCGGCGACATGGCGGCGGAACGCCCGCAATTCATGGCGGCGCTGTCGGCCGCGTGGCACGGCAAGCTGATCCCGGCGGCAGGCGGCGTGCTGGTGCGTGACGAGGCGGGCGTGCTGCTCGGCGCGGTCGGCGTCAGCGGTGACCTCTCGGACAAGGACGAGGAAGCGGCCTTCGCGGGGATTGCGGCGGCAGGCCTGACAGCCGCCTAATTCCTCTCCGAGCTTGTCTCGGGGAGGTGGCAGCCCGTCAGGGCTGACGGAGGGGGAATTGTTCGAACTCTCCCCCTCCACCACCGACTACGTCGCCGGTCCCCCTCCCCGAGCAAGCTCGGTGAGGAACTTTAGATCGTTGCCGCGTGGATCGCCCGACCGGCCACCGGCATCTCGACCTTGTAGACCGTCCCGGTGCTCGATTCCGTAAAGAACAGCCACCTGTTCCCCGGCCCGCCATAGGCCGCGTTGGTGGTGTAGCGCCCTTCCGGCACGTCGATCCGCAGCATCGGCTCACCCCGGTCGGAGAACAGCCACACCGCGCCGAAGCCGACATGGCAGACGACGAGGTTGTCGTTCTCGTCGATGGTCAGCCCGTCCGGACCGGAGCCGCCGGAAAGCTGGATATAGGTCCCGACCTTGGAGATCACCTCGCCGCCATTGACGAGAGGACAACGCCACACCGCATTGGCGCGCGTCACGGCAAGGTAAAGCGCGGTCTCCGCCTTGTTGAGCACGAGGCCGTTGGGGCTGGGAATGCCGTCCAGCATCAATTCCAGCCGCCCGGTCCCGGCGCGGACGCGAAACAGGCGGCCCTTGGGGTTCTGCCAGCCGGACTGGCCCTGGTCGGTGAACCAGATGTCGCCGTTCTTCGCGATCGTCAGGTCGTTGCAGCCCAGGAACGGTTCGAGCAGATAGCGATCGAACCACGTCTCCGACCGGCCGGTGGCGGGGTCGCAGATGACCATGCCCTTGTGGTGGTCGGCCACCAGCAGGCGGCCGTCGCTCAGGAATTTCATGCCGTTGGGCTGGCCGTCGTATTCGAAACCCACCTCGCATGTCCCATCCGGGCTGATCCGGAACAGTCGGCCCCAGGGAATGTCGGTGACCCACAGGTTGCCCGCCGCATCGAAGACCGGACCTTCGAGGAACACAGGTGCGGCGGCGCCGTGAAGCTGGACCTGCGCCCACTGCGTACTTTCGCCGAAGCGGCGGAACTTGTCGGGAATACGGCAGAACACTTCCGCGGTGACGGCGGGCGGGGCGGCGAACATTGTCCTCTCCTTCGATTGATCGCCCGGACGGGAAGTGCCGGGATCGGATACATGTTATGGGCCGTCAACCGTATTGCAGCTTGACCCTGCGGCAAAGGCCTTTCACCGTCAGGCCATCCGAAATCGTCCCGATGGTATACATCAACAACAATGTCCAAGGATACCCCCACCCCCTTCCGAGAGCGCGTCTGCATCGTCGACCCGATCCATCCGTCAGGAGTGGAGCGCATCGCGGCGGCGCATGACGTCATCGGACTCGACGATCCCAGAGTGGCCGAAACGACCGTGCTCGTCATCCGCACCAGCCCGCTGGGGCCAGAAATCTTCGGGGCGATGCACAGCCTCAAAGCCATCGTGAAGCACGGTGCCGGCGTGGACAACATCGCCATTCCCGCCGCTACCCAGCAAGGGGTGATGGTCGCCAACACGCCGGGCGGCAACAACTCCACCGCTGTCGCGGAAGGCGCGGTGGCGCTGATGCTCGGCCTACTGCGCCGCACGCGCGATATGGATGCCCTCGTGCGCGAGGGGCGCTGGGACGAACGTTGGGGCATCCGCCTCGGCGACCTCACCGGTGCCCGCGTCGGTCTGATCGGCTTCGGCCGGATCGCCCGGCAAGTCGCCAAGATCTGCGGCGCCGGGTTCGGGTGTGAGGTGCTGGCCTTTGATCCTGTGGTGTCCGATGCTGAAGTGCGCGCCGCAGGTGTCGAACCGGCAGACCTGACGGGCGTGCTCGGCTGCGACATCGTATCCATTCACGTGCCCCTGACCGAGGGCACCCGCAACCTCATCGATACCGTCGAACTGGGCATGATGAAGCCGCACGCGCTGCTGGTGAACTGCTCTCGCGGAGGGATCGTCAACGAGGCGGCGCTGGCCGAGGCGCTACGCTGCGGCCAGATCGCCGGAGCGGGAATCGACGTCTTCGCCGACGAACCGCCCGCTGCCGACCACCCGTTGTTCGGCCTCTCCAACTGCCTGCTCTCGCCCCACGTCGCGGGCGTGACCGAGGCGGGGATGAAGGACATGGCGCTTCATGTCGCCGCCGTCATCGACACCGTCAGCCGGGGCGAAGTCCCCGCCACCCTGCTCAACCCGGAGGTTCTGCCGTGACCGTGCCCACCAAGTCCGTGATCTATGCCAGGGTGCACCGCCCCGACCCGGCGCTCATCGCCCGCGCCGCGAAGTTCGGCATCGCCGACTTGCACGAAGGCCTTGGCGAGATCGCCGGGCGCATGTGCCTGATGAGCCCGGCCATGGTCCCCATCGCGCCCGGCCAGAAGGTCTGCGGCCCAGCGGTGACGGCGTGGAACTTCCCGGGCGATAACCTCGCCATCCATGCCGCACTCTATACCGCCGAGGCGGGTGACGTGCTGGTCCTGACCAACGGTGGCGGGCATCAAGGCGCGCTGTGGGGCGACGTCGCTTGCACGTTCGCGCAGAAGAAGGGCCTCGTCGGCACCGTCGTCCATGGCGCCACGCGCGACGTCGATGCGATCCGGGACCTCGGCTATCCGGTCTGGTCTACCGCCGTCTCTCCCGAACACCCCAAGAAGCGCGGCCCGGCTGCGGTCAACGTGCCGATCGTGGTCGATGGCGTGCTGGTGGAGCCGGGCGACCTGATCGTCGGCGATTCGGACGGCGTTCTGGTGATCCCGCGCGCGCTGCTGGAACTGGCCGTCACGAATGCCGAGGCCCGCGCAGCCAACGAGGTCGAGTTCCGCCGCCGTATCGGCGAGGGCGAAGTGCTGTTCGACGTCCTCGGCATGCGCAAGCTGGTCGCCGACCTCGGCATCGAGATCAAGGACTGCACCTGGGAGGAGGACCGCTAGGTCCATGCAGGAGGCCGGGGCTGCCTTGCGCGGCTCCGGTCTTTCCCGGGCAGGAAAATCATTGCCGCACTGCACAATCTCTCTTGCCGCATCGCAAGCCTGTGCTAGCCATTACTCCTTAGGAACGGGAAGGGGGCGTCGCCTTCGTCCTGGCATCAACCGGCCCGTCCCGTCGAGCCGTATTCGGTACGTCGGCATGGCCTGCTATGGAGTGTGCTCATGGCCAGCGAACCCGTGTCCGACATCAAGCAAGACGCCGTCTCGCAGATGGAAAAGGACATCCTGCGCGTCCTGCGTCGCCGCATCGGCAAGGATCAGCGCGCGGCCAAGCAGCATGACTGGTACGCATCCTCGATCCTGACCTTGCGCGATCACATCATCGACGCATGGATCGAATCGACCCAGCGGACGTACGAAGCGGGCGGCAAGCGCGTCTACTACCTCTCGATGGAGTTCCTGATCGGTCGCCTGCTGCGCGACGCGCTCTCGAACCTGGGCGTCACGCGCGACATGGAGAAGGCCCTCGCTTCCTTCGGCCTCGACCTTGCCGAACTGGAGGAGCTGGAGCCCGACGCGGCGCTCGGCAACGGCGGCCTCGGGCGTCTGGCGGCGTGCTTCATGGAGAGCCTCGCGACGCTCGACATTCCGGCTTACGGCTACGGCATCCGCTACGTGAACGGCATGTTCCGCCAGCGCATCGACGACGGCTGGCAGGTCGAACTGCCCGAGACATGGCTCGCTCACGGCAACCCGTGGGAGTTCGAGCGGCTGGAGAGCACCTACCGCATCGGCTTCGGCGGTGAGGTAATCGCCAAGGGCGACGGTGTCATGTGGAACGCGGCCGAGGAAGTGGACGCCACCGCCGTCGATACCCCGGTGGTCGGCTGGCGCGGCAAGCGCGTCAACACGCTGCGGCTGTGGACCGCCAACCCGATCGACCCGCTGAAGCTCGACGCCTTTAACGCCGGCGACCACTTCGGCGCGCTGGCGGAGAAGGTGCGGGCCGAGGCGCTGGTGCGCGTGCTCTATCCGGCCGACTCCAGCCCGGCGGGCCAGGAACTGCGGCTGCGGCAGGAGTATTTCTTCACCGCCGCCTCGATCCAGGACATCGTGCGCCGCCACGTCCAGTACGAGGGCGATATCCGCACCCTGCCGGACAAGGCCGCGATCCAGCTCAACGACACGCATCCCTCGGTCGCCGTCGCCGAACTGATGCGCGTTCTGGTCGACCTCGAAGGGCTGGAGTTCAACGAGGCGTGGGAGGTCACCAAGAAGACCATCTCCTACACCAACCACACCCTTCTGCCCGAGGCGCTGGAAACCTGGCCGCTGCCGCTGTTCGAGCGCCTGCTGCCGCGCCACATGCAGATCATCTACGCGATCAACAGCCGCGTCCTGCGCGAAGCGCGTAAGGCGGGCCTGACCGACGCGCAGATCGCCGCGATCAGCCTCATCGACGAGAGCGGGGAGCGCCGCGTGCGCATGGCGAACCTCGCGTTCGTGGGCGCGCACTCGATCAACGGCGTCGCCGCGCTGCATACCGACCTGATGAAGGAGACGGTCTTCGCCGATCTCCACGCGCTCTACCCGAGCCGGATCAACAACAAGACCAACGGCGTCACCCCGCGCCGCTGGCTGCAGCAGTGCAATCCGGGGCTCACCAAGGTCATCAGGGACGCCATCGGCCCTGAATTCCTGGACGACGCGGCGAAGCTGTCCGACCTCAACGCGCTGGCGGACGACGCCGCGCTTGGTGAGCGCATCGCCGAGGTCAAGCGATCGAACAAGGTCGCGCTGGCGGACTACATCAAGCGCACGATGGGCATCCGCCTCGATCCCGACGCGATGTTCGACGTCCAGATCAAGCGCATCCACGAATATAAGCGCCAACTGCTCAACCTGATCGAGACGGTCGCGCTCTACGACCAGATCCGCAGCCATCCCGAGCGCGACTGGGTGCCGCGCGTCAAGATCTTCGGCGGCAAGGCGGCGTCGAGCTACCACAACGCCAAGCTCATCATAAAGCTGGCCAACGACATCGCCCGGCGCGTCAATTCCGACCCCTCGGTGGGCGGGCTGCTCAAGGTCGTCTACGTGCCCAACTACAATGTCAGCCTGGCCGAGCGGATCATCCCCGCCGCCGACCTGTCGGAGCAGATCTCGACCGCGGGCATGGAAGCCTCGGGCACGGGCAACATGAAATTCGCCCTCAACGGCGCGCTGACGATCGGCACGCTCGACGGCGCCAACGTCGAGATCAAGGAACACGTCGGAGACGAGAACATCGTCATCTTCGGCCTCACCGCCGAGGAAGTCGCCGCCAAGCGCGCCGAGGGCTACAACCCCCGCGCCATCATCGAGGAATCGCGCGAGCTGGGGCAGGCCCTGTCGGCCATCGCCTCGGGCGTGTTCTCGCACGACGATCCGCACCGCTACGAAGGGCTGGTCAACGGCATCTACGAGCATGACTGGTTCATGTGCGCCGCCGATTTCGACAGCTACACCGCCGCCCAGCGCGAAGTCGACGCGCGGTGGGAGAACAAGGCGGGCTGGCGCGCCTCGGCAATCCGGAACATCGCCAACGTCGGTTGGTTCTCCTCGGACCGTACTATCTCCGAGTACGCCAAGGACATCTGGAAAGTTCTGTGAAGCCAACGGAAAGCGCTCTCGAATCCCTGCTTCTAGGAACCAACGCAGATCCGTTCTCGCTGCTCGGCACCCATGCCGGGCCGGACGGGACGCACCTGAGGGCGATCCTTCCGGGCGCCGAGACTGTCGAGGCGTTCAGCCTCGACGGGCACTGGCTCGGCAAGCTCGACAAGGTCGATCCGCGCTACCTGTTCGAAGGACGGCTACGTATCAAGCCGCAGCCGATCCGCTACCGCTGCACAGCGCACGGGCATGACTGGCTTGTAACCGACCCATATACCTTCGGCCCGGTCCTCGGCCCGGTGGACGACCTGCTGATCGCGCAAGGCACGCATTACCGCCTTTTCGACAAGCTGGGCGCGCACCTGATCGAGCATGAGGGCGCACACGGCGTCCACTTCGCGGTCTGGGCGCCCAACGCCCGGCAGGTCAGCGTGGTGGGCGACTTCAACGACTGGGACGCCAAGCGCCACGTCATGCGCGCCCGCGCCGATATCGGCGTGTGGGAAATCTTCATCCCCGACATCGGCGATTACCGCGCCTACAAGTACCACGTGGTCGGCGCCGACGGCATGGTGCAGCCGCTGAAAGCCGATCCCTTCGCCTTCATGTCGGAAATCCGGCCGGACAACGCCTCGGTCACCGCCGTTCCGGCCAAGCTCGACTGGGGCGACAAGGCCCACCGCGAGCACTGGGCCACCGTCGACGCCCGCAAGGTGCCGGTCTCGATCTACGAGGTCCACCCCGGTTCGTGGAAGCGCGACCGCTGGAACTGGTTCCTCGACTGGGATGCGCTGGCCGACGAACTGATCCCCTACGTGGTCGAGATGGGCTTTACCCATATCGAGTTCCTGCCGATCAGCGAGCACCCCTACGATCCTTCGTGGGGTTACCAGACGACCGGCCTCTACGCCCCGACTTCGCGCTTCGGGGAACCTGCCGGCTTCGCCCGCTTCGTCGACGGCGCGCACCGGGCGGGCATCGGCGTCCTGCTCGACTGGGTGCCCGCGCACTTCCCCAAGGACGAGCACGGCCTCTGCCGCTTCGACGGCACCGCGCTTTACGAACATGCGGACCCGAAGCTGGGCCAGCAGCCCGACTGGGGCACGCTGATCTACAACTTCGGCCGCCGCGAGGTCGCCAGCTTCCTGCTCAACAACGCGCTGTTCTGGGCCGAGCGCTACCACGTCGACGGGCTGCGCGTGGATGCCGTCGCCTCGATGCTCTACCGCGACTACTCGCGCAAGGCGGGCGAGTGGATCGCCAATCAGGACGGTGGCCGCGAGAACTGGGAGGCGGTGGAATTCCTGCGCGAAGTCAACCGCGCCGTCTACCGCGAGCACCCCGGCTTCATGACCATCGCCGAGGAATCGACGGCATGGCCCGGCGTCACCCAGCCCGCCTACGAAGGCGACGGCAAGGGGCGCGAGACCGCGCTGGGCTTCGGGTTCAAGTGGAACATGGGCTTCATGCACGACACGCTGCGCTACATGGCGCGCGATTCCGTGCATCGGAAGTATCACCATGAAGACCTGACCTTCGGCCTCGTCTACGCCTTCTCGGAAAACTACGTCCTGCCGCTCAGCCATGACGAAGTGGTTCACGGCAAGGGCTCGTTGCTGGGCAAGATGAGCGGCGACGACTGGCAGAAGTTCGCGAACCTGCGCGCCTACTACGCCTTCATGTGGGCCTATCCGGGCAAGAAGCTGCTGTTCATGGGGCAGGAATTCGCCCAGCGCCGCGAATGGAGCGAGGAGCGCGCGCTCGACTGGGATTTGCGCGATGCCCCCGCGCACGAAGGCGTGCGCAATCTGGTGAAGGATCTCAACCGCCTCTATCGCACCAAGCCCGCGCTTCACGCGGGGGATTGCGATCCCGAGGGCTTCGAGTGGCTGATCGTCGACGACAAGGAGAACTGCGTCTTCGCCTGGCTGCGCAAGGCACCGGGGGCGAAGCCTGTCGCGGTGATCGCCAACATGACGCCCACGATGCGCGTCGAGTATCGCATCCCCCTGCCGATCGACGGCAAGTGGAGCGAAGTGCTCAACAGCGATTCCGTCCACTACGGGGGCACCGGCAAGGGCAACCTCGGTCAGGTGAAGGCGTTGGACGGGCAGGCGACGGTAACTTTGCCGCCATTGGCCACGATCATGCTCGAATACGCCGGATAAGACGATGAACCCGCCTCACCTGTTCGTCATTGCGAGCGCAGCGAAGCAATCCAGGGCCGTTTTACGCCGCCCTGGATTGCTTCGCTGCGCTCGCAATGACGAACGAGGGGGCTGATGCGGGAATACCCTGAATTACCTCATCAAGTTTCCAATCATACGCATAACTACGGAGAGACATAAAATGAGACCAGCTTCCGGCTCGCCGCTCGCGCGCGATGCCATGGCCTATGTCCTGGCCGGCGGACGAGGCAGCCGCCTGAGGGAGCTGACCGACAACCGCGCCAAGCCCGCCGTCTACTTCGGCGGCAAGGCCCGGATCATCGACTTCGCGCTGTCGAACGCGATCAACTCGGGCATCCGCCGCATCGGCGTCGCCACGCAGTACAAGGCGCATAGCCTGATCCGCCACATGCAGCGCGCGTGGAACTTCATGCGCCCCGAGCGTAACGAGAGCTTCGACATCCTCCCCGCCAGCCAGCGCATTTCCGAGCTGCTGTGGTACGAGGGCACGGCGGATGCGGTCTACCAGAACATCGACATCATCCAGCCGCACGCGCCCAAGTACATGGTGATCCTGGCGGGCGACCACGTCTACAAGATGGACTACGAGTTGATGTTGCAGGAGCACGTCAACTCAGGCGCGGACGTGACCGTCGGCTGCCTCGTGGTGCCGCGCATGGAGGCGGTGGCCTTCGGCGTCATGCACGTCGATGCCGAGGACCGCATCACCGCCTTCGTCGAGAAACCCGCCGATCCGCCGGGCATTCCGGGACAGGAGGACATGGCGCTGGCTTCCATGGGCATCTACGTGTTCAACACGGATTTCCTGTTCGAGCAGCTGCGCCGCGACGCCGCCGACCCCGACAGCAAGCGCGATTTCGGCGGCGACATCATCCCCTACATCGTCAAGAACGGCAAGGCACAGGCCCACCGCTTCACCAACAGTTGCATCCGTGCGGCCGAGGAGATCGAGGAATACTGGCGCGACGCGGGCACGCTCGACGCCTATTTCGACGCCAACCTCGACCTGACGGACACCGTGCCCAAGCTCGACATGTACGACCGCGAATGGCCGATCTGGTCGGACTCGGTGGTCGCCGCGCCGGCCAAGTTCGTCCATGACGAAGACGGGCGGCGGGGCCATGCGATCTCGTCGCTGATCTCGAACGACTGCATCGTCTCGGGTGCTCTGGCCCGGCGCTCTCTGCTGATGACGGGCGTGAAGATGGGCAGCTTCTCCAGTGTGGAAGAGGGCGTGATCCTGCCCTACTGCAACATCGGCCGCAGCGCCCAGCTCAAGCGCGTGATCGTCGATTCCGGCGTGCGCATCCCCGAGGGGCTGGTCGTCGGCGAGGACCCCGAACTCGACGCCCGCCGCTTCCGCCGCACCGAGAACGGCGTATGCCTGATCACCAAGCCGATGATCGACCGGCTGGGCCTGTGATGGTGAAACTGTGATGGTGAAACCGTGACCTCGCTGAAAGTCCTGTCCGTTGCCTCCGAGGCGGTGCCGCTGGTCAAGACCGGCGGCCTTGCCGACGTCGCGGGCGCGCTGCCCGGCGCCCTCGCCCCGCACGGGGTGGAGATGACCACGCTGCTGCCCGGCTACCCCTCGGTGCTGGCGGCGTTGGGACGGCGGCCCAAGGTGGTTCACGCATGGGACTCGCTGCTCGGCACCCCGGCGCGGCTGCTGGCGGGCACCTTGCCCGATGGCCACCCGCTGCTGGTGCTCGATGCCCCCGCTCTCTATACACGGGAGGGGGGCCCTTACTCCGACGCTGCCGGGATCGACTGGGCCGACAACTGGCAGCGCTTCGCCGCTCTCGGAAAAGCCGCTGCCGAGATTGCAGGCGGGGTGATCATCAAGCGGGGCAAGCCACAGGGCTTCGATGTGCTCCATGCGCACGACTGGCAGGCCGCCATGGCCCCCGCATACCTGCGTTACGTGCCGCTGGGTGCCGCTGGGTGCCGTTCGGTCATCACCATCCACAACATGGCTTTTCAGGGCTGGTTTGCTCCCGAAGTCTTTGATCGAATTGAACTTCCTTCAAGCGCATGGGCACTCGACGGGGTCGAATACCACGGCGGCGTGGGAATGCTGAAAGCGGGCCTCTCCAGCGCCGATGCGATCACCACCGTCAGCCCGACATATGCCCGCGAAATCCGCTCCACCGTGTTCGGAATGGGCCTCGAAGGCCTGATCGTGGAGCGCGGCGCGGCGGTTCACGGCATCCTCAACGGCATCGACGCAAACGTGTGGAATCCGGCCTCCGACGCGGCTTTGGCGGCCCCTTACAGCCACCGCACGCTGGACAAACGCCGCGCCAACAAGCGCGCCCTGGAGGCCGAATTCGGCCTCGACGAAAGCGACGGCCCGATCTTCATCGTCGTCACCCGCCTGACCTGGCAGAAGGGTATGGACGTCCTCCCGGACGTCCTCGACCACCTCGTCGGAATCGGCGGAAGACTGGCACTTCTGGGCTCCGGCGACGCTGCGCTGGAGCGCGCCCTGATCGAAGGCGCCGCCCGCCATCCCGGCCGCGTCGGCATCCGCATCGGCTACGACGAGGCGCTGTCCCACCGCATGCAGGCGGGCGGCGACGCGATCCTCATCCCCTCGCGCTTCGAGCCTTGTGGCCTGACGCAGCTCTACGGCCTTGCCTATGGCTGCCTGCCCGTCGTCGCGCGTACCGGAGGGCTGGCGGACACGGTAATCGACGCAAATCCGGCCGCCCTGGCCGCAGGCTGTGCCACCGGCGTCCAGTTCGACGGCGTCACTTACGACGATCTGGCGGCGGCTATCACCCGTACGGTCCAGCTTCACGCCCAGCCCGATGTCTGGGAGCGCCTCCAGAAAAACGCGATGAAAAGCGACTTCTCCTGGGAAGCGAGCGGCAAGGCCTACGCCGACCTCTATCGCACGCTGACGGCGTGACGAGCCTCGGCGCCAGAGTGGAGGCGGGCTGGACCCGCTTCGCGGTACGCTCCCCCCGCGCCGAAGCGATGTGGCTGTGCCTCTTCGACGGCGAAGAGGAAACCCGCCACCCGATGGAGCGCGAGGGCGACAACTGGACCCTGAGCCTCCCTGCCGACCTCTCCGGGGCAGGCTACGGGTATCGCGCGGAAGGGCGCTGGGAACCCGCCGAGGGGCACTGGTTCGATGCGTCCAAGCTGCTGGTGGACCCTTACGCCGTCGAACTGGATCGCCGCTTTATCCAGAGCCCGCGCCTCGCTGCTTTTGGAAACGATACCGCCGATATCATCCCGCGATCGATCGTTGCCGCACCCATCAAGGTCGCCCCGATTAAACCGCGCCGCTTCGCGCGCGGCGGGCTGGTCTACGAACTCAACGTGCGGGCCTTTACCATGCTCCACCCCGACGTCCCCGAGGCCCTGCGCGGCACCGTGGCGGCGCTGGCGCATCCAGCCGTACTGGACCACCTTACCCGCCTGCATGTTTCCGCCGTCGAGTTGATGCCGATCGTGGCGTGGATCGACGAAAGGCACCTGCCCCCGCTGGGGCTGGTGAATTCGTGGGGCTACAATCCGGTGGCGATGATGGCGCTGGACCCCGGCCTGTGCCCCGGCGGCGTCGAGGAACTGCGCCGGGCCGTCGCCGCCCTCCATGATGCGGGGATGGGCGTCCTGCTCGACATGGTGTTCAACCATTCGGGCGAAAGCGACGTGCAGGGCGGCGTCCTTTCGCTGCGCGGTCTTGACAATGCGATGTATGCACATGCGCCGAACGGACAACTGATCAACGACACAGGGTGCGGCAATACGCTGGACTTCGCCAATCCCGCCGTCCGCGAACTGACACTCCACGCAATGCGCCATTTCGTCGTCCAGTGCGGCATCGACGGGTTCCGGTTCGACCTTGCCCCGATCATGGCGCGCGGCCCGGGCTTCGCTTCGGATGCACCGATCTTCGCCGAGATCGCCGCCGATGCCGTGCTGGCGGACCGGGTCCTGATCGCCGAGCCATGGGACATCGGGCCGGGAGGCTATCAACTCGGCCAGTTCCCCGCCAACTGGCTCGAATGGAACGACCGTTTCCGCGACGACGGCCGCCACTTCTGGAAAGGCGAGGGCAATATCGGCACGCTGGCCACGCGCCTTGCCGGATCGACCGACATCTTCGGCTCGCAATCACCGCCTGAGGGCTGCCGCTCGGTAAACTTCCTCGCCGCGCACGACGGTTTCACGCTTGCCGACACGGTATCCTACGAGCAGCGCCACAACCAGGCCAACGGCGAGGACAATCGCGACGGTCATGGCGAGAACTTCAGCTGGAACAACGGCATCGAAGGCCCGAGCGACGACCCGGCCGTGGCAGCGGCCCGGCACCGCGATCTTGAAGCCCTGCTCGGCACCCTGTTCGCCTCGACCGGCACGATCATGCTGACCGCCGGAGACGAGTTCGGGCGCACGCAGCGTGGTAACAACAACGCCTATTGCCAGGACAACGAAATAGGCTGGATCGACTGGGCAACACGCGATACGGCGCTGGAAGAGCATACCTGCGCGCTTTCGGCCGCAAGGGCGGCGAGACTTCCGCTGTTCGAGCGGTTTCCCGAACCGGTAACCTGGCAGAACCGCGAGGGCGAACCGATGACCGTCGCCGACTGGGAGCATCCGGGCGCCCACTGGCTAAGTTGCAGCGCCAATGCAGATGAGTTCGGCTTCGCAATCGATCGTGCGGCCCGGCAGGTGCTGATCAGGCCATCTTGATCGCTCGAAGCGGCCGATGGCCAGCTTTATCCGCCGCTGTGCAGTTGCTCCGTCAGATAAACCATGAGCGGCTGTTCGAACTTCGGGTTGATAACCAGGAAATGCCGCCGCTTGTCCTGCTCGTCCGGCAGCCGACATAGCACATCCTCATCGACGAGACGGCGGACCAGTCTGAGCGCAGTGCTCATCGGCGCGCCGGATGCAATGCAGGCGCTCGACACCGAGACCCGCCTCGCCTCGATCTTCGCGAGCAGCAGATCGAGCAGCATCGCCCATGTCGGATCGCCGAAGAGTTCGCCACCGCCGATTTCCCGTCGCTTGCTTTCCTTGCGCAGCAAGTCCTTGATGAACTTTCGCAATTGCGCGGAATCGACCTCTCCGCCCGGAAGTACCGGCGCGATTTCCGCCGGTCGGCCGAGATGGGCCGAGGGCACGGGCTCATCGATCAGGCCCGCCAGACGCTGCAATTCTCCGCTCAGTTGCGACATTCTGTCGAGCAGCACCTTGCGCTCACCCACCGCTTCGGGGAGGCCCTGCACGCGTTGCAAGGCGCGGCGCAGATCGACGGGGCTGATCGGCTTTTCAAGGAAGTCCGCAGCCGATGCGCGCATGGCATCGATCGCGATATCCTTGGTGGCATGTCCGGTCGCGATGATGAAGCGAAGCTGGCGCTCGTGCTCGTCGGCATAGCGCGACAACTCACGAATCAGGGCGATGCCATCAAGGCCGGGCAAGTTGTAATCGACGATCGCAATGGAAATGTCGTGCGTGCGGAACAGCGCCTGCGCCTCGTCCGCGTTCGATGCGACGAAAGGCTCGTATCCCATCTGCCGCAGGGCGAAGGCACATTCCATGCCCCAGTCGGTGTCGTCGTCAACGACAAGCACCGGCGCCACCTGACGAAATACACCGGCTTCCATTGCCGAGGGAATTTCAGACATTCGCGTTGCTCCCTGTGAGATCTCCGCTCCGTTGTCTTCTTCATCGGCATTCTGTGGACCAAGAAGCGCCCCAATGCGTGACCGCCAATTCTTCGGCATCGCGTCTTCCCATTCCAGTTATATTCTAAGAATGCCCCGTCACATTCCCGGTAGATGTTGTTGCATGGCAACCGACACGATTGCTACCGCTAAAATCGCCGAAGCATCTGGACGCCGCCGTACAGCGCCCGCTTTCTGGAACGCAGCCAGCGCGAACAGGGTCAGCAGCGCTACCGCCACCATGGCGAACGTTCCGCTGAAACCCAGCCAGGTCGCTCCCGCGGCCAGCAGCTTGATCTGACCGCCGGTCAGCACGCGGGCGCCAGTGTGCGCCCGAAGCAGCGCCACGGCAAGGCCAGCGATGGCAAGGCTCCCCGCGCCCGCCACGCAGGCCCGGATCAGCCCCGGAACACCGCTCAGCAGCGCCGCGCCGAGAAGCCCAGACGCGGCGAGCACCATGTACAGCCAATCCGGGGTGGTCCGGCCCTCCCAGGGCAGAACCACGACCGGGATGAGCACGAGCAGAAGAAAGGCAAGATAGAAATATCCTGCAGCTTCCATGTCAGTATCCTCCGTTGGTCACCGTCACGCTGGCTGCGACGTTGCTGTCGGGAAGTGGCACGAAGGCCCCGTACTTCATGATCGGACTGCCGCTCATGTCGTAGCGCACCTCGACCCGGAAAGTGCCGCTGGTGTCGCCTGCACCCGCCGTGATCTGCGGCTGCGATTTCCCGCCGAGCAGCGAGCCGTAGTTGTCGATCACCGCTTGTGCCCGCTCCTGTGCGAGCGTGACGCGCTCGCCGATGGACAGACCGGCGACTGCTGCCCTCGCCCCTTCGGCCGCCGCCTGCCTCACGCCGATCTGGGCCGTGAAGTAGATGGAATAGACGATAACCGAGAACACGAGGGCCAGCAGCGCTGGAGCCAGCAGGGCGAACTCCAGCGCTGCGAGCCCCCTATCGCACTTCAGCAATCGGAGCGGTGCCCTTGCCGATATGCGCACGGCCGGATCCTTAACCCGGCGTCTGGTTGAACAGGCTGGTGAACGCACCTCGGAGATCAGTGTCGAACTGTGTACCGACCGCTACCAATGCCGCCACAACGATGCCGCCCAGCACCGCGTACTCCACTGCGGTAAGGCCGCGCTCATCCGTGCGAAGGCGCGCAACGAGATTAAGTATCGAATTCATCATGACTTACACTCCCCAAATCCCTCCATGGTCGAGAGAGGCGGATGCGGGCCGAAGGGGCTCCCGCAGCGCCATATTTTGAAACTAGATCAGCACCGGCACTCCGCAGCGCACGCCGCCGACCCAGAAGGTTCCGTGCCCCAGCTGAATACCCAGGGCCACGAGGACATTGGTGAGCAATGGATCCACGACGGCGGTTACGATTCCCGTTACGGGCTGGGTTACCGCCGGGATCAGCCCGCTGCCGTTGACCACGGGCTGGACCAGCGCGCACAGCAGCGGGCAATCCAGCTCCAGGCCTCCCGGCCCGGTAAGGCTGTTGACGAGACCCTGCACGGTATTGCCGATACGCGCTTGGTTGAGCACCGACTGCGGCGTGCCCGAACGGGTAGGGCCGCCTATTGTGCCCGGCCCGAAGACCAGCGTGTTTCCGCGAACTTCGCCGCCAAGCACCGGCTCGGCCACCGCCCTCCCCTTAAGGGTGACGTTGACCAATTGGGCCAACAGAGGCAGCGGGACACCGACGTGAAGGATTTCGGTCTTGGTGATGTCCGCCGCCTTGATCGGCAGCAGCGGCTTGTCCATCGCCCAGCTCGGCATGTCGCCGATGTAGGCGCTGACCAGCGAAGAATGGCCGACGACGCGTACCGTGGTGTTGGTCTGCTGGTCCACTCCCGGCGCGCAGTCGATGCTGGAGATCGACCCATCGGCCGACTGGATGTCGATGATCACCGGGACATTCGCCCGCGCGACGCCGAGGGGCAGGTTGAGCAGCGTCACCTGTACCTTGAGCCGCAGCATCGAGGTGCCCACCTCGGTCTCGCCTGCCGGACCGAACGAGAAACGCGGACGGTTGACCGGCCCGGAGGCGGCGGCGGCGATTACGACCTGGCTGCCGGTCAGCAGCGGCGGCGGAGATACCGCGGCGATAACCTGCGAGAGATCGACCGCAACCGGATCGTCCTGCACCGCGTAGCTGATCAGCTGGTAGGCGTTGAGGCCCGCGCGCAGCGCAGGCGCCACGTCGGCTTCGCCCACTTTCATGTTGCGCCACACACCGACCTTGAACAGTCCCCGCAGCGGCACCCGATGCCCGCCCGGTACGAAGCTGTTGAAAGCGTTCAGCGCATTGCGGGTGTCGCCCGGACCTGCTGCCTGCGCGGCGGCCGCGACGATATCGCGCAAGTCGTAGGAACCCTTGATAAGATCGCCGTAAGTCCCGGTGAAGCCGGAACGCTCCGCCAGTTCGTCGAAGAACAGCCCGGCATCGACATTGCCGCCGAGCAGCGCCTCGATCTGCGATGCGGACAAGTTCAGCGAAACACCAAGCAACCCGCCAAGCACGCCGTTGACTGCGTGGAGGAGCCCGCCGACCCCCATGGTGCTGACGTCGAGCAGGCCGGACGTGGCGGAAATCCCGGCCTCGTCGATACGCGCCGCGCTGGCGGTGGCGGCGAGGTCCGGGATAGGGCTCATGTCCCCGAGCACGCCGGTCAGGAACCGTCGGCTGCCCTTGCCCGTGGTCACGCGGACCGCATTGGGGCGCACCGCGCTGCCGGCGCAATCGGCGGGCAGGGCGCCGGGAAGGAAAAAGCGCGAACCGGCGTTGTCCGCCGCTTTTCTGTCGTCGTTCGCGCAGTAGTAACCGATTTCAACGTTGCGAATTACCGAAGGGTCGTAACCGTTGTGCTGAAGGTAAGTCTCGGCCAGCGAGCGGGCGTCAGTCGGCCGCATCGAAGCCGCAAGCGCCGCTGCCTCCGTTGCGATGCGCAGTTCGCGGTTGCCGCTGTAGTAGAGCGCCACATCGAGTGCGAGCCCGGCGGAGAGAAGCAGGGGCACGCCCAGCACAGCCACGGCCGGAGCCACGACGCCCCGCTCGTCCCGCCGCAGGCGGCGGATGGTTGCCCTCAGGCGGCTCATGACCCGGCCACCTTGATGCCGCTGCCTGCCGCCGCGATCCGCGCGGCTTCGCCCGCTACCTGCTGGCGCAGCTGCGACTTCGCCTTGGCGTCCGTCATGCCGGAGAGCAGCGCGTCGGCCTCGCCCAGCCGCCCGTTGAGAGTGAGCGCGAGGACCAGGTTGTTGCGCACCACTTCATCGCCCGGTGCCAGGTCGTGCGCGGCCCGCAGCGTCTCGACCGCCTCGGCGGTCTGTCCTGCCCGCAGGCGCGCATAGCCCAGCGCATTGGTGATGAAGGCGTCAGCCGGGCTGGCCTGCGACGCCGCCGCGTATTGCGTCGCCGCCTGAGCCCATTGCCCCTCGGCGGCTAGCACATGGCCCCGCACGGCAAGCGCGGCGCCGCTGCGATCGTTGCCCGGGATGTGGCCCAGTGCCGTACGTGCGGCATCGACTTGCCCGAGGTCGAGCAGGCAGTTGACGCGCAGCACGCGAGCCTGCGGATCGTCGGGATGCTTGCGGTCGAAATCGTCGAGATAGGCCAGCGCAGCGCGGGCACGGCCATCGGCGCGCGCTTGTTGGATCAACGTCAGGTACAAGGTGCGGGTAGAGGTCTCCTCCTGCACTTCGGCGGTACGATCGGCAGCAAAAGCCGGACCGGCGGCGAACAGGAGCACAGTCGCGGGCAGCAGATGACGGATCATTTCCCGGTACTCCGCAGCGTGTCGAGGATGGCGGCGACCGGCGGCCCCGCCAGGACGATGAAAAGCGCAGGCATGAAGAACACCAGCATGAGCACGACCATGCGCACGGTGATCTTGCCGATGGCCTCGCGGGCGCGGGCGACCCGGCGCTGCGAGAATTCGCGGATGTATTCGCGCAGGGCAGGCACCAGTTCCATGCCCTGGAACAGCGACTGGCGGAACAGCGCCGCCAGTTCGCGCGCGCCGCTGACGCCGACGCGCACGGCCCAGCGGTCGAACGCGACCTGGTAGTCCTGCCCGCGGTCGAGATCATCGACCAGCATCGCCACCAGCCGCGCGTGATTGGGCACTGCCACCTGCTCGTCGCGGGCGATGCCGCGGAAGCACTGGTCGAGCGAGACGCCGCTTTCCAGCATCATCAGCATGAGATCGAGGAGGAACGGAAACTCGGCCGTCAGCACCCGCTCACGAGATGCCGCGCGCATCTGCAGCGCGTACTTGGCGCCGATGTAGGTGAGGCCGGTGAGGGCAAAAGTCGGGAAGATCGGCTTGAGCGGGTTGCCGGTGACCACGAAGCAGGTCGCCATCGATGCGGCCATCACCGCCAGCGTCGCACCCAGTCGCAGCGCCACGAACATATCGAGCGCGCCCGGATCGAAGTAGCCGGCCGCGCGCAGGCGCTTCTCGATCTCGGCCTTGTCGCGTCCCTGCGCCAGCAGCGCGCGGGGTGCGCGCATGGTGCGCCAGCTGCGTGCCGCACTGGCGCTACCCGACGCTTCGGACGTCGCCCGGCCATCGACCCGCGCCCGCAGCCGCGCGTCGGTCTGCAGCCAGCGCAGCCCGACCAGCGCCACGGCGAGGCCCGATAGGGCGGCAAAGATCGACATGGAGGCGACAAACCCGGCCATCAGAACGCCAGCCTCATCATGCGGCGGATGATCATGATGCCGATGACCTCCAGCCCGATCGCGACCATCGACATGTTGCGGCCACGCGGGTCGGAGATGAAGAAGTCGATATAGGCGCGGTTCATCGCGACCAGCAGCGTCATCGCCAGCAGCGGCATCGCGATCAGCACCCGCGCGCTGACTTTCGCCTCCGACGTCGCGGCCTGCAGGTCGCGGCGGATGCGCACGCGCTCACGCAGGATATTGGCGAGGTTGCCGAACACCGTGGCGATCGAGCCGCCGTAGCGCAGGTTGGTGCGAATGGCGGCGGCGATCATCGAGACTTCCGGAATCTGCAGCCGGTCGGCCAGCTGCTGCACGCTTTCGGCCACCGGAGCGCCCATCGCCAGGCGGCGGCCGACCGGCGCGAAGTAGCTGGCCACCGCCTCGGGCGCATCCGCCAGCGCGCGCGTCAGGGCCTGCGAGAGCGAATTGCCCACCGACTGGAGCTGGCGCACCCCGTCAAGGTAGAGCGGCAGCGCTTCGGTCAGCGCGTCCACCCGCTTGCGCGCGCGGCCCTGCAGCCAGGACAGTGCAGCCATCGGCACGCCGACCACCAGCACCACGGCAGCGGCCGGGCCGAACAGCAAGAGCACGATGAGCGTGAGTACCAGCATGACGCCGATCAGGGTCTGGAGCGCAGGCACCGTCAGTTCGACCTGCGCCTGCGCGAGCAGCGGCGCGATGCGTTCGGGCACGGTCACCGCCACCAGCGGCCGGACGGTTATCTTCCCCGGCGAAGCGATGGCCTCCAACCGGCGGTCGAGCGTCACGCGGTCCCGCATGCGCTGGGAAAACCACTGCCACGCCACGGCGCCAACGATCAGCAGCGCCAGCAGGAGATAGGCGCCGCCCTTCACCATGCGGGGCCATCCTTGTCCACGACCGGGCTGGCGTAGTCCTTGAGCCGCGCGGCATGGTAGGGGCGCGGCGACAAGGTGCGGTGCAACCCCTCGCCCGACATCGGCGGCTGCTCCTCGAAATGGAACAGTTCGTTGAGCGTATAGGCCTCGCCCTCCACGCCGGTCACTTCGGCGACCGAGGTGATCCGGCGCGAACCGTTGGCGAGGCGCTGGATGTTGACGATCGCGTGGATCGAATTGGCGACGAAACGGCGCACTGCGCGTACGTCGTTCTGCTGCCCGGCGAAGCCGAGCAGCATCTCCAGACGGGAGAGCGCATCGCGCGGGGTGTTAGCGTGCAGCGTCGCCATCGAGCCGTCGTGGCCGGTGGACATCGCCTGCAGCATTTCCACCGCCTCTACCCCGCGCACTTCGCCCAGGATGATGCGGTCGGGACGCATGCGCAGCGCATTGCGCACGAGGTCGCGTGCGCTGACCTCGCGGCTGCCATCGACGTTGGGGGGGCGAGTTTCAAGGCGAACGACGTGATCCTGCCGCAGCTGAAGTTCGGCCGCGTCCTCGATGGTGACGAGGCGTTCCTTGTTGCTGATGCAGCTCGACAGCACGTTGAGGAGGGTCGACTTGCCCGCGCCGGTGCCGCCGCAAATCAGGATGTTGAGCCGCGAGCGCACGGCGCTGGTCAGGAACGCGGCCATCGCCGGGCTCATCACGCCGCCCGCGACGCAGTCCTCAATGCTCAGCGCCTGGAGCCGGAACTTGCGGATCGAAACCAGCGGGCCGTCGAGCGCGATCGGCGGAATGACGATGTTGACGCGCGAACCATCGGCAAGGCGCGCATCGACGAAAGGCGTCGCCTCGTCCACGCGGCGGCCGATCGGGCCGACGATGCGCTGGATGATGTTCATGAGGTGCGCGTCGTCGCGAAAACGGGTCTCGACCCGCTCCAGTATGCCCGCACGCTCGGCGTAGATGGTGTTGGCGCCGTTGACGATGATGTCGTCGATGCTCGCATCGCGCAGCAAAGGCGCGAGCGGGCCGAGACCGACCACCTCGTCCTCGATATCCTCGATCAGCAGCAACCGCTCGGCGCTGTTGAGCGCAAGCTGGCCGCGGCGGCTGCGGCTGCTGATGACCTGCTCGATCTCCTGGCGCAGCGTGCGTCGATCCAGCGCCTCGGCAGTGATGCCCTGCGTCTCGAGTTGTTCGATGACCTGGGCGCAGGTCAGCGCCTTGACCGCCTGGTAGCTGTCGCTCATCCGCTGGGCCGCAGGCTGGGCGATCGGCGCCTTGCGCTTGGGTTCGGACAGCGCCTCCTCGGGGACGAAATCGTTGGTGAGCAGGCTCATGCGCTACGCTCCACCGAACGCAGGATGGCGCGGCGCATCCGGTCGATGCCGAAGTTCGTGCTCTTGGACTGCGTGGCGATGCCGCAGGCGCGGCGGATCGCCTGGGCATAGCTGCCCGCGTCGCGCTCCATCATCAGCGGCCGGCCCGCGTTGAGCGCGTTGCGCTGCTGCACGTGGTCAACCGGCACGCCGAGCACGGTGTCGATGTCGAGCGCATCGGCGATACGGCGACCGTCGAGCAGGATGCGCGGATCATGCTCCCACACCAGCAGCCGCAGCCGCTGCGCGCTGGCGGTGTCCATCGCCACGCGGTCTAGCAGGCGACGGGTCGCGTCGAGTTCACGGATCGACTGGCTGCAGACCACTTCGACGCTCTGCGCCTGCGAGGCCAGTTCGCGCAGCAGCCCGCCATTGCGCAGCGAGCCGCCGCAAAGCACGACGTGGCCGCAACTCGTGCGCAGCAGCTGGATCAATCCCACGATATCGGCAGGGCCGATGCCGACCGGCTCCGTGCCGGTGCCGCCATCAAGCGTCAGCAGCGACAGCCCCGAGCGATCGTGATGGGCCAGCGCATCGCCGAGCAGGCTGGCATCCATACGATCGATGTCGGAAATGGCCGAGGCCAGGCCGTAGTCCACCTTGAGGTCGAGATAGGCCTCGGCCGTGCTGGACGGCAGGGTGCAGTCGATCAGCAGCGTCGAGGTGCCGTCGAGGCAGTGGGCCAGCGCCATGTCGGTCGCGATCACCGCCGTCGCGTCGCGATCGGTGCCCAGAACCAGCGTGAAGCGGCCGAGCCGCCCATGGCTCGCCAGCGAGGTGTTGAGCACGCGCGAGAGGATTTCGCTGACTTCCGCAGCCACTGCGCCGCGCGGCATCACGTCGGTCGCACCGGCGCGGATCGCCTGCAGGACGTGGCCTGCATACATGTCCTCGGTCGCCAGCACGATCGAGCGTCCGCCCGCCGCCTGCGAGACTTCGGTGATGACCGAGGCCATGGCGCGCTCGGCCGGGATCGACGCATGGTCGATGACGACGATGCCCGGTCCGTCGAATTCGGCGCCGTCAAGCGACTGCACCATCTCGACCGCCACGTGCGCGCCCATCGCGTCGGAGATGCGCTGCGCCAAGGCGCGGTCGATCGAAAGAAGATGAATGCGTGCCATGTCAGCGCCTCACCACGCCAAAGGTCCGGATGCCTTGCTCGACCCCGTCGTTGCCGACGATCATCTGTCCGATGGTGGGATCGACCGACTTGTTGGCGGTCGCCAGCATGGGCTTCACGGCCTCGGGCTCGACGAGCCGGGGCGTTGCGACGATGATCAGCTCCTGCCGCTCCTTCTGGTTCTGCTGCCGCTTGAAGAAGGCCCCGAGCACGGGCAGGTCGCCGAGGAACGGCACCTTGTCCTTGGTGACCGAGCTGTTCGAATAGTTGAGCCCCGCAATCACGAAGCTCTGGCCGCTGCCCAGTTCCACCGTCGTCTCGGTCGAGCGGCGGCGAATGCCGGGCACCGTGTAGCCCTGAAGCTGGACGCCGTTGTTGTAGTCCAGCTCGCTGACTTCGGGGGCCAGCTTCAGGACGATGCTGTTCTCGTTCAGCACATAAGGCGTCACCGACAGGCGCACGCCGAATTCCTTGTACTGGATCGAGATCGTGTTGCCGTTGCCCCCGGTCGACTGCGGAACCGGCACGGGAAATTCGCCGCCCGCCAGGAAGCTCGCCTTTTCACCGGAGCGCACCAGCAGCGTCGGCTGCGCGAGGAGCTGCGAGAGGCCGTTCGAGGACAGCGCCGAGAGGACGGCACCGATGCCGCGATTGCGGCTGCTCAGGAACAGGTTGAAGGCGCTCTGAATAGGCGCCGAGGCGTCGATGTTGAGACCGGGCGTCGAAGTGCCGCCGCTGCCCGAACCATTGAACGAATAGCCGTTGAGGCTGCTCGACGGCACGAGAGCGCCCTGGATGTCGCCCGACAGCTTGGCGAAGCTGAAGCCCAGCGCCTTGAGCGTCGAAGAGGACACCGCCGCGAACTGCACGTCGACGGCGACCACTTTCTCGCCCGCGCGCAGCGGCCCGTTTGCAGTCGCATAAGTCGGCGCAGGCGGATCGACGTGGAACTGCGTCTGTCCGATGATCGAGCCGTCCGCCGCATAGACCGCGAGGGTCGCTTCGCCCGCTCCCTGCCCGCTGACCCGCAGCGACTGCGAGGTCGGCGCCGAGACGGCGATCACGTTGTCCCGGTTCACCTCGATGCGGGCGATCGAGCGCGTGAAGCGCAGCGTCTCCGCCTCGTCCACCTGGAGTGTGCGCTGATCCTGCGCATGAGCGACACCCGGCGCCAGAACGGCGACGCAGGCGAGCAGTGCAGTTGAATACGGCGGCTTCATTGCGCGCCACTCCCCGAATAAATCGTTTCGCGATTGCCGCCGACCACCAGTTCGATCGCATGGGGGGCGGGAGCGCGGCGAGGCTGGGCCGTCCTGACGGGAGGCGCTGCCGTCGCGCGAGGGGGAGGCGCGGCGGCAAACGCCGGCGTCGGCCTTGCCGCCGCCGAGGGAGCCTCGAGAATGGATGCGACCTGCGCCGTCGCGACTTCCTGCTTGTCCTCGGGATTGCGCAGCGAGAGGTAGAGCGCGCCGGTGCTCTTCGCGAGCGAGAGTTCGGACACCTGCTGCGGATCGAGGGCCAGCGTCAGGTTGCGCGCGGGAGGCGGCGGCGCGGATACCGCGCCCGTCACGCCGTCCTTGACCGGCTCGCCGACGACGACTTCGCCGACCGCCAGCACCGGGACCATCTGCAGCAGCGTGGTGGACCGGCTGCGCCCGTTGCCGCGCGCTCCTCCGATCGCATCCTCGCCGGGATAGACCACCTGCACATCGACACGGTCGCCCGGACGCACGAGCCCGGCCACCGCGATCTCCGCCGTGGTGTCGATGCTGATCGCGCGCATGCCGACCGGCACCCGGATGGCCAGCTTGCCCTCCTGTTGCAGAGCTTCGCGCGGGATCGGCGTGTTGGCGCGAATGTCGCGGGTGGCGACGCGGCCGACGACTTCGGCCGGCGTCGCGGCACCGGGGACGCGTGCGGGATCGAGGGAAGCATTGCGGATCATGTCCGCCGTGATCGTCTCCCCGATCTTCACGTCGCGCGTGGCGACGGCGAGGATGGCCCCCTCGACCTGCGAAGTCCCGGCTGCCATGCCCGATACCGGCACGGCGCGCGGCGTGGCCGAACGTCCCAGCTCCCTGATGCCCAGGAAGCCGAACGTTGCGGCCGCAACGAGCCCGACAGTGATCGTCAGCTTCGCTTTTGAACCCAGGCGCATGCAATTCCCCTTTGCCATTGCGCTTACGCAAACGGAGTGCTGCCCCTGCACTCCGCGGAAAAACCCGAACCGTTCCTTGCCGGGACAGGTTCGTTTCCATTCGTGAATGGTAACCCGGACTGGATTCCCGCCCTCATGGAGAAGGAGCCGATACGAGGGGATACGTAGCGGCCGATTCCCGCTGCCTGCTACGCGGCGTGGACCGGTAGATCGGTGTAAAGCGTAACATGCCCGTAATTCGCGATGCGAGCCTTACGGAATTAACGAAAAGTAACCCCCACTTCGGTTCTTTTCGTGACTTGCGCCGATAGCCGAGGCAATAAGAACACTATGCCCCAGAACGTCCCGACCGACCCTGCACCGCTGCACCATCGACACGGACATTCCGGGAATCTTCTGAGGAATTCTCCAATGCAAGCCTAGGCTTGCTTGCCCAGAGGGGCAGGAACCGGAACGCCGATCGCGGTTCCCGGCCCTCGATTTGACGATGAGGCACGACCTTGACGAATGCAGCATCAATGAGGGACGGGCAGTGATCCCCGTCCAGGAAGCGATCGGCGACAATGCGGAAGTTCCGGCGGCAATCCGGGAGCCCAGGCGTTCCCGCAAGGGGCGTGGATGGAGCGACGGCACTCACCTCTATGCCGTGACAACCGCGCTAGCCGCGATGGTGCTGGGCCTGGTCGCGCCCTATTCACCGGGCGCCGGAGCAATCTCGGCCGCGTCGTCGGGAGCGCTCTACGTCCTGCATCGCCCGCGCCTGTCTCTCGCCGCCGCCGGGCTGTTGGGGCTCGGAGCCATTCCGGTTCCTGCGGCGGTGACGTCGTCGATGTTCTGGATCGATCTCGTGCTCCTTTGCGGGACTGCGCTGCTGCCCCGGCACTTTACGACCATGCTGCTGCGTGTTCCCCGCTGGTCGTGGCCTGCCGCCATGACGACCGGAGCCTTGTGCCTGTTCCTCTATTTCCTTGCCGGGCCAATCGTCGGTCCGATCCTGGGCATCGTCGCCTCGCTTTGTGCGGCATTCATCGGCGCCGGGATCGCCCGCCATCTCGCCATGGTCGATGCCCGGCTGCTGGCGTGGGGCGACGGCGGCATGGCCGAAGTCACCCGCGACCTCCTGCTCGGCCGCATCGCCAGCGGTATGCTGCACGACCTGGCACAGCCGCTGAACGTGATTTCGATGGCCAATGCCAACATGGACTACATCGTCAGCCACCTCGACATGGACGAAGCGAGCCGCCAGCAGATCCAGGAGCGTGTCGGGCGCATCGCCACCCATACCGAAGGCGCGGCGCATATTCTCAGCCTGTTCCGCTGGTTCGGCCGGGACGGCCGCGAAGGTGACGCGCCGTTGACCGTCCATAGCGCGCTGGACTGCGCGATCGCCACGACCCGCTCCAACGTGCGGCACCACGGCGTGGCGATACATGTACGCGGCGCCGCCCTGACCCACCTCGTGCCCGGTCAGTACGGCGCATTACAAATGATGGCGGTGGCGGCCCTGCTCAGCGCCTTCTCCAGTTTTCTGGGCAAGGACGGCAGGAAGCACAAGGGCGAGGTCCTGCTGAATGCCAGCCTCACCCCGGCCCATGTCGTGATCACCGTCGATTGCATCGACGAGGACGGCAACCCGATGCCCGCCCGTCCGATCGACGGCGCCACGCTCTGGCTGGTGGAGCAGGTCGCGCAGGAGGCATCCGGGGAGTTCCGCTGCGTCCTGCGCAACCACAAGCCGCTGCGGTTCGTCATCCGGCTCGGCCGCGACGACATCTGAACGCCGGTCTTGAAAGGCGGGCCTTGAAGGGCGGGAGTGTCAGCTCCCGCCGAGCAACGGCAGTTCGATCGTCACCCGGGCACCCTCGACCTCACCGGGCGAAAGCTCCACCGTACCGCCGATCTTGGCCAGGACCTGTCGGCAGATATGCAGGCCGAGCCCCGTGCCGTTGCGCGGCTTGGTGGTGAAGAACTGCTGGAACGCCACCCGCGCCAGATCTCCGGAGAGCCCGGCGCCGTTGTCCGAAATGACGCAGCGCAGTGTGTTTTCCGCGATATCGAGACGGATCGCGATATGCCCCCTGCCCTGCCAGCCGGTCTCCCGGCGCGCCTCGATGCTTTCGGCGGCATTGCGCAGGATATTGACGAGCACCTGTTCCGCTTCGATCTGACAGAGGCCGACATTGGCGGGCACGGGCGTGCGGCATTGTTCGACCTCGATGTCGGTCTTGTCGAACAACGGCGCGAGAAACCGCACGGCATCCCGGGCCGCGCAGCCGAAATCGGCACTCACCACCCCGCGGCTGTTCCCCGAGGCATAGGCCAGCGTGTGATCGATGATCGTTTGCGCGCGCTGCACCTGTTCGGCTATCCGTTCGATCGCCTTGCCGAGTTGAGGGTGCATCGCATCCCCGCGCTCGAGCAGGAGCCGCAGGTTCTCGTTGGCGATGGCAATGGAGAACAGCGGTTGACGCAGTTCGTGTGCCAGTTCGGAACTCTGCTCGCCCAGATCGGCGAGACGGGCTTTCGCCGCCATCCCCTCGAACAAGTGCTGAATCTCGGCCTGATCGATATCGCAGCTGTCCTGAACCGCCGAGCGATCGGCAGGTCGACAGAGCTGGTTGGCAGGCGTGCAGCGCCCCCAGGTCTCGACATCGCGCTGGGTGATCTCGTTCGGTTTCATTCGAGGCCTTCCTCGTTTGCGTACACTTCGTCGAAGTCGCCAAGCATCATGTTCAGCGTATTGATCAGCAATTGCGGTTGCACCGGCTTGGTGAGCACCAGGTGGGCAGGCAAGTCCAGGTCGGGATCCGGCCGGAGCTGGTCGCCGGTAATGAAAAGATAGCGAAAGTCCCGCTCGCGAAGCCCGACGTGATCCCGGATGCGAGAAACGATCGACAAACCCGATTCACCGCCAAGCCGCACATCGCAGGCGAGAACGCGGATCGACGCGTGCTGCTCGAGCATGGCCATCGCCTGATCGAGATCGGGTACACCAACGGCGCAGATATCATGCAGCGCCATGAACGTCAGAAGTTCCTCGACGATCGCGTCAATGTCATCAATCAACAGTACCAAAGCCTGATCGTTGCCCATCCAGCTTGTCACTCCCACTGCCCGAACTTCGTCGATCCGGTGCTAGTTGCATTCACTTAGGTGGCATTACGTTTCCAAATCAATAACGCCCCATATATATCCGTAGAAATCGATCAGTTATCACCAGACCCGTACCGGGCTATCCGTTGCCCTCTCAGGCGCAGCTTCGATAGGCGCTCGACCTGACGGGCGCGTGCCCGAAGCGACGTGCCGCGGATCGCATGACGATCGGTCTGGAAAGGCCGCCTTCGAGAAGATCGATGGCTCCGCAGACCATGGCGGCGGCGGTGAACGCCTGCTCGTCCTCAAGCAGTCGATGCGCGGTACGAAGCAGGTCACCTGCAGATTGGGATCCGGTAGTCATCATCGGAAAATCCTTTCTATTTGCCCGGCAGTTAGAGGGGACGACCCACGGCAAGGGCCGTCCCCTCCCCCCACCTCGTTATCCGAGGTCGGGCTGCGGCGTGTCCAACCAGGGGGAGGGCAACAAGGCGGTGGACACGCCGGCCTCAGTCAGTTGCCCGTGCCGCCCCCAGCAATCCCCCGACCAGTCCGGAGACCGGTGCGAGGACATTGCCAGTGCCTGTGCCGGAGCCGGCTGCGCCCAGCACGCCGCTCACCGCCCCGGTGACGGGAGCGAGCAGGCCTGCTGCACCGGAACCCGGCCCCGTACCGCCGAGCAGACCGCCGACAACGCCGGTCACCGGAGCAAGGACGTTACCCGTGCCTCCGCTACCGCCGGTGACGCCGCCGAGCAGACCGCCGACAACGCCGGTTACAGGAGCAAGGACGTCGCCCGTGCCTCCGCTGCCGCCGGTGACACCGCCGAGCAGACCGCCGACAACGCCGGTTACCGGAGCAAGGACGTCGCCCGTGCCTCCGCTGCCGCCGGTGACACCGCCGAGCAGACCGCCGACAACGCCGGTTACCGGAGCAAGGACCGTCCCACCGGTCTGGCCCGAACCCACGCCGCCAATGGCTTGGCCAAGGGTGCCGTTCAGGGTGTCGAGCACCGGCGATACGATGCTATCCACCGCGCTCGTGACCGGAGCCACCACCGGAGCAAGTCCGTTGGTAACCTGCGTCACCGTGGAGCCGACTTGTGCTCCCAGCACCGCGCCGGCGAGGTTGCCTACCGGGGCAAGCCCCTGTGCCACGCCTGCCGCCGTCGTCGGAAGGGTCACGTCAAGGACGTTCCCATCCGCCAGCACGTCGGCCGTCACCAGCTGCCCGGACACCAGCCCCGGAGCGTTGGACAGCACGTTGACACCGGCCAGGGTGCCGCTCGTGCTCGGTCCGGTCAGGACATTGTTGCCAAGGTCCAGCCCGACCAACGGTCCGGTATAGGTCGGTGCCGTGCCGGAACCGCCGCCGGGCAAGTTGCCGGTGACGCCGCCGAGCAGGCCGCCCAGTTGTCCGGTGAGCGGACCAAGGACGCCGCCTTGTCCCACCACCGGTGCCAGTATCGCATCGACGGTACCGAGTACCGGCGTCGTCACCTGGCTGACGGTCGAGGTCACCACCGACACCGTCGGGGAGAGCCCGTTGGTGACTTGCGTGACGGTCGAGCCGATCTGTTCGCCGAGCAGGGACCCGACCAGCGAACCGACAGGAGCAAGAGCCTCCTGCGTCTGCTGCGGGGTCGTCGGCAGAGCGACGTTGACGACATGGCCATCGCCAGTGAGCACATCGACGGCGATAGTGCCGCCGTTGCCCGTGGCGGCGTTCGGCGCCACGTTCACGTCGATGAGCGTGCCGGACCCGCTCGGCCCCAGGATGGGCGTGCCGCCGATCCCGACGCCGGCCACAGGACCGGTGTAGCTACCAGTCGGACCGGTGGGTCCAGTCGGACCGCCGGGGCCAGTCGGACCGCCGGGGCCAGTCGGGCCGCCAGGGCCAGTCGGACCGCCAGGGCCAGTCGGACCGGAGGGCCGCTTGGGCCGCTCGGGGCCTGACGGGGTGCCTCCGCCGCCGGCACCCACGCGGAAGCCTACGCCGTCGGCGCAGGCGCCAAGCAGGAGAAGGGGAATTGCGCTCGCACAAAGCAACATGTGCCTTGTGGATTTGCGCGGCTTGTTTCGCGGCATCTTGTTGTCCTCCATGAAATGCCCAGTCCGCAAAGGCTAAGACACTGTCGGGAAAGACATCGCGTCCAGAAGAAGCCGCCCCGGCGCGAGGAAGGAAACATCGCCGCACGGCGCGTTCGGGGCGCTTCGCAAACCGCGCCGGGCGCCGCGCAAAACCTTGCGCAAGGCTCTCATCGGACGAAATCCTGCGCTTCAACTCCGGCAAGAACCCGCAAAAAACGACAGCCCGCGTGCAAACCCCAATTTGCGCGCGGGCTGGAAGATGCAGCCGGAATGAAGGCTATTTATATCCGTGCCTGCTGGTTTTCAGACGCCGGGCCGCTGCGATTCAATCCGCGGCCGCGTCGATCTCCCGGGCGAGTCGCGCCCGGCTGTCCAGAACGGCTTCGCGGACGATAGCCAGCGCCTGATCGATGTCCGCGTCGAGCGACAGGGTCAGCTCCACCGACAAGCCGTCCTTGACGGAGCGGACGCGCCCTACCCGCGCATCTCCCACCATCAGCACCGTTTCGCTACCGTGTGAGGAAACCCCTTCGCCCGCCGCATGCTTCAGGCGGGACAGGACGGTCGCGGCGGAAATCATCTTCTCGCCCGCCGTGGCGAAACGCTGCTGTTCCTGACCGATCGCCCGAGCCGCAACCAGCACGCGCTCCCGCTGCTCGGCGCGGCGAAGCAGCGGCGTCAGCACTTCGGAATGGCGGACGCGCAGTTCCTCACGCGTGGCAAAGGCGTCGACGACCTCGTCCGGCATCTGTGCCAGGGACAACAGCCGGCTGAGCTGGCTGTTAGACAGGTTCAGCGCCTCTGCCATGCGGGATTGTACGCCGCCATAGAAGCGATCGACGGCGCTCTGATAGCTGCGCGCACGGTCGAGTTCGGTGATGTCCTCACGTTCGCGGTTCTCGATGTCGGCAAGGCGAAACGCTTCCTCGTCGGTAAGATCGACAATCATCGCGTTGAGGCGGATTTCAGGCCGCCCGTTGTTGTTCAGCCATTCGACACAAAAACGCCGCCGACTGCCGACCAGCAGCTCATAAGGACAATCCGCCCCCGGCGCATTATGGCGGACCAGCACCGGAATGCGGTTGCCATCCTCCTGCGCGATAGATTCTATCAAGGAACGGCAACTTTCGGCCGAAAGGCCCGGGACGTCGCGCGGATTACCGTCCCACACCGAACAATCCGACGGACGGATCGAAATCGCCGTCCGTCCCCTGCCACCTCCCTGCGCGACGCCAGCCAGCCGCTGGTCCAGGCGCGAAAGCTCCTCGCTCTCGAAGCGCAAGGCCTCCGCCGGTTCCGGCTCGTACGACAGCGTCGTCAAGATATCGCGAACAAAGCTCCCCACCGTGCGTCCCCTTCTCTGCTATGATCCGATCGGGCCGAACCCGGGCCTTACATAGCGAAAGGATTGGCTCCGCCGCCCGGCGAACTAGGTTCAGATCGGCTCCATTTCGCCGCGAAAACCTTTCGCCTCAGAAGCGATGGTTGGCCGTGACCGCGAAGCCGTGGATCCGGCGGTCGTTTGCGAACTCGCCCGAATAGGACAGGCGCAGCGCCGTCCGCTCGCCATGCACTGCGCTGATGCCCGCCCCGACGACCGCACCGTCACGATCGTAGCGCGTGGACGGCAGCGTGAAGATCGGCGTGCCGCCCTGAAGGAAGATCGCCTCGATCCGGCTTTCCGGCCGCGAGCGCAATTCGCGCTGCCACTGTGCTTCCACGCTGGGCCGCAAGGTCCACGCGCCCCTGGTCAGCGATGCCGACGCCCTCAGGCCCAGACTGGTGCGTACCGATTCCGTCTTGAACTTGGCGACCGCCAGCGAAGCCGCGCCGCCGCTTTCGACGAAGCCGCCGAGGTCCGCGTAACGGTAGTGAAGCCCGGCGAAAGATTGCGCCCGAAGGACGCCGAGCTTGACGATGCCACCGCCCTCGACCGTGGCCGCGGCGTTATCGCCGTTCGGCCCGGACTGAAGCTGGTCGCTGAAACCGGTGAAGCCGACCTGCCGACGCAGCTGATACCAGCTGCGGGTATAGCCCGCGGTCGCATCCACGTAATAGCGACCGCTGGTATAGCTGGCGTAAGGCGTGATGTTCGCATTGAAGAGCGTGCTGCGTGGCCGCTGGCTGCGGTCGAGGTTGGCGTCGATGCCGTCGATGCCGATCGACGTACCCAGGATCAGGCCCGGCACCGGCGAGATGTCGAAGCCGGCCCGGATGGAACGGCTATCGAAATTGGCGCGGGGCCGGTCCGGCCTGGCGTGATAGTCGCCCTGCTTGAGCCCGTAACTGACCATCACGTTGATGGTGCGATCACCGCTTGCTGGCACGCCCGGCGAGGCATCGAGCGCCAGTTCGCGGCGCTGGGCAAGATAGCCCCGGATTTCACGATCGGTGGCGTCCATCGACTGGATCGAGAGTCGCGGCATCAAACGATAGGCCGCCGCACCAAGCTGCCCCAGCGCCTCGGCCCGCGCAGCCGCGTTCGGCAAAGCGTCGATGGCATCGAGAATGCTTGCGTAGCCGCTCGCCGCGGAAGGAGCGACCGCGTCCAGCGCGCCGCCCACTGCCGCCTGGCCGGGCGTGGTCGCATCGGCTTCGTAGTTCTGCGCGAAGGCCGATCCGGATTGAATGCCGAAAGTGACAGCGCATGCCGCGAGGCCGATTGCAAGGCGCGTCGCCGAGCCGGGAATTACGTGGCGCAAGTTCATTTCCTCCGCTGTTGCTGCAAGGCTCTGAATCGCCTTGAACTTTGCCCATGATCTTAAGTCGGTGCGTACACCTGGCCAGTCGAACTGCCCTCGCTACGGGACCTTCCCGCAAAAGCCTGTCTCGATCCCTTTTCCATACATCGACACTGGATTTGCGCGCCTCGCCCCCCGGCTGGGCTCGCGACCCCAGCCTTCCCGAGCGCTCGTCGCATGCCGTTTTGCGCTTTTGCGGGCTACCCGAACAAAAGGGATCACATCGGTGCCAGTAACGGCAGGCAATCGAAGGAAGGCCAATGGTCGATGGAAGGAAATATGGAGCGAGAGCACGCCCTTCTTGCACGCCCTTCCTGCGCACCGCCCGGAGTCAGCGCCAGTTCGGGCCTTCGACCCAGGTTACGAGGCTGCGGCGCAACCCTTCGGTTACCGGCAGCACCCTATGCTGCAGGAAAGACGGGAAGATCAGGACGCTGCCCCTTCCGGCAAAAGTCTCGCCGGGGCTCTGGATACCGAAGAACTCGAATTCGCCGCCCTTGTACTCATTCGGTGCCGACAACTGCACCACGACGGATAGCTTGCGTGCGTAAGGACGGGTGGATTCCAGCCAGACATCCTGATGCCAGTCATAATGCCCGTTGTTGGTGGCCCGGTATTCGGTGAATTGGATTTCGTAAGGTAGATCTATGTCCACGCCGAAGTTGGTTCGGTTCGAAGAACGCACCAGGGTCATGAGGCGCGCCACGATGTCGCGCTCCTGAATCGCGTCGAGCCAACGGATCGTCGAGCTGCGATACCCAAGATCGCTGCGCAAGGTATCGGAGAAACCGATCGTCGCATCCGCTTCCGGATATTTCCTGGCGCGCGCAAGGATCTTGTCGCATTCGGCCGGCGACAGCGCGCCGGACCATGCTTCCCACACGTTCTGCATGAATGAGCCCCTGTATTTCTGCTTGTGCGCAATTTTTGCGTATACGCAAAACCGGAGGTTAGAGTGTCCGCGACACACTGAAGAAGAACCGCGCCTTGCTGCTCATTCCATCGAAGGGCTTCTTGACCGGAACGGCAACTTGTCCGGTCGCCGTCCAGCCCTTGAGCGGAGTAATGCGGATGCCTCCGCCGGCGGACGCCAGCGAGTAGTCCTGGCTGATCAAACCATAAACCGGACGTGCCCGCGAATGCGCGAGCGCGCCATCGACGTACGTGAATAATGTTAGCGCTCTCGCGCTCGACTTGCCGCCGAGCGCACGCCATGATAGCTCTGCGCCTCCGGCCACAGCCTTGTCCGCAGTCAGGAACCCGTCACGGTAGGCAAGGCCGGCCCCCTCGCCGCCCAAAACGAAGCGCTCGGTCGTGGGCAGGCGATCGGGACTGTACTGGCCTCGCAAGTTAACTTTCGCGGCAAGTCTGGAATCGAGTTCCGTTACGAAGGTGGCCTGAACGTTCGCCTTTCGAAACGCCGTGCGCGAATATCCCTCGATCGCCTGCGCGCCCAGTCCGCTCAAGCCATGGCTAAGCGATAGCGAGATGCCGTAGCCGCTCGTCTTCCCGATCGCCGACCAGCTTGCGCCCAGACGGGCGGCACGCGTACGGAAACCGCCAAAAGCGGTGTCGAGATAATAGTTGTCGCTGTTGGTCCCGTCCAGCGAGGCGGTCAGCGTAAGGTTGCGCTGATAGCTGCGGACCAGCGGATGGCTGACGACGATGCCGACCTGCTTGGCTTCTCCCAATATGTCGAGATCGCGGGTCCGGGTGCGCACGTAGGCACCGCTCACACCTATCGTGGTGCCGCTCGATCCGATCGGCGTCTGGTGACTTGCCGAGTAGAGCTGGTAGCGCCGTGGCTGCAACGGAACGTAGCCTGACAGACGGGTGCTGTCGCCTTCGCGGAGCAGGCCATTGAATGCCACCCCGACCTGGGCCTGCGCCCCGGTGGTCACGTTGAAGACGCCCCGGTTGTTGAGATTGACGGTGATCTCGACCTGCTTGCGGCTCACGTCCAGGTCCAGCGCAAGTTCGCCGGGTGTCGCCGTGCCGCGCAGCTTGGCCTGTACGGTTTGCCCCGGAATGTCCCGCAGCAGGGACAGTGTCCGCTCGATCGTGGACTTGTGCGTCGGCGTCTCACGCATCAGGCGCTTTATATGCGCGTCGATGAGCCGCTTCGGCGTGCTGCTGGTCTCGCCCGCCAGAGCATATTGCACGATCCGTCCTTCGAGCACCCGCACCGTCAGCACACCGCCGGACGCCGATTGCGCCGGGATGCTCACTGCATAGAATGCGATGTCGCTCTTGGCATAGGCCCCGCTGACCGCGTTCGCCAGTTTCTGCAGTGTGTCCCGGTCCAGCGGGCCGCCAATGAAGGGATCGGTCGCCGCGTCCAGCACCTTGCGATCGAGCGTGGAGCCAAGATAGCGTACCTCCTTCAACGCGACGGTAGAGGCTGCAGTATCCACGCTCACGGGGGCGGATGGAAGTTCCGTCGGCGGCGCGGCGCGCGGGAGCGCCGGGTCCTGACGGTCGAGCCTGTCGCGATCGATGGTCGGTGACTGGTTGAGCACGGTCGAGCCCTGCGCCAGCGCATGCGGAGCAACAAGCGTCAAAGCCGCCCCCACGGCAAGCAGACCACGCCGGATCGCTCCGGAGATTGCAGGTCTGCACTTCGCGCCGTGCCGCGCGCGTTCGGGAATTGCCCTCATGATCTTCGGCTGCCTGCCTTGTGCCGCTTTGCGATGCGGAAGTTGCCCGCCTGCAGGTTACGAAGCGATGCCAGCCGTTCACGTCCAATCGCAGCCGCTTCGAGGGTATCGAGCACGCAATCCACATTGGCAAAAAGCCGCCGCTCGCCAGAATCCCGTCCGTCCCGCAAGCAAGAAAGGCGCGACCCTTGGAAAACCGTCTCGATCGTTACGCAAACGGGGCCAGGGAATACAAAATCGCAGGCAGAACAGGGGCAGAGGGGTAGCGTCGGATCGGTTGCGATACCGCACGGGATGCCCGGTGGATCGGGCTAGGAAGACAGAAACCCCATCAATATTACTGCCGAATTCTCTTCGGAACGCCATCTTCGATGCGCATCAATTCATCGCGCTAACAAGCATTTACGTGCCGCTAACTTTTACGATCCTATCGCTTAGAAGGAAAGCACGAGAAAGGCATGAAGCAAACAAGATGCTGCCTGAGGATCCCCCACTGACGATCACCGCGACCGCGTCGGACCCCGTTACCGGAGCCCCGACCGGTTCTGCGCCGATCATAAGGGACGCGGTCATGCACGCTTTCGCGGCAATGGCCGTCGCTATTCTGCTGGCGGGGGAAGCCGCGCCTGCGGTGATCGTCGCATGGCTTGCCGCAGTCGCACTCGCCCAGTTTTACGCCGCCCGGCTGGAACGCTCGCGGCACGAGCTATCTTCGAGCTTGCCGTCGTTCTACCTCGGCGCCGTGCTTGCGGCATTGGCATGGGTCTTTCCCTTGTGGGCTTTCGGATTGCAGATCGGTACGGAAGCGGCGACGCAACTGTGGGCGGTGCTCGCGGTGATGATGGCAGCCTCGGCACTTCGCGCGACCTCGGCGCCGATAACCGCTTTCTTTTTCTCCGGCATCGTCGGCATCTCCAGCGCAGCCTGGTTCCTCTATGCGACCAATCCGGGCATGGCGGCCATC
>NZ_JABXWS010000078.1:0-45928 GCF_015594425.1 Novosphingobium sp. HR1a | reverse complement strand
GCGCTTCTGTTCATGGCGACAACCTCCACCGTGATCGTAGAGCGGCGGCGCTCGATACGGCCCGCCTCGGCACCCGGCGCGCAACCGTCCAGCGATGATGCGGCTACCCTGCCGTTCCAATGCGAGTTCGGACACGACGATGCACACTGGCACTGGCAAACCGATGCGACCCGGCGTCTGACCGAGGTATCACGCGGGTTCGCACTGGCGACCGGGCGCGATCCATCCGATCTGAAAGGCATTTCGCTGCGCAGACTGATCGCCGGAGCACGTGCCGGAGACGCGCCTTCCGATGGGACCGAACTTGCCGAGCGCATGAAACGCCGTGAGGATTTCTCTGGCCTTGCCATGCAGGTCAGGGTGGACGACCGGCCGCGCTGGTGGAAACTTTCAGGCGAGCCGCACTACCAGGAAGGCATATTCACCGGCTATCGCGGCACCGGCTGCGACATTACCGAAAGCCGCGTAACTCTCGAAATGATGACCCGACTGGCGCATTATGATGCGCTGACCGGGTTGCCGAATAGGGCAAAACTCACTGAAGTACTGGCTGCGGCGCTCGATCGCAGCGGGCTGCGGCGGCGTAATGCCTGCGCGTTCCTGATGATCGATCTCGATCGCTTCAAGGCGGTGAACGACACGCTCGGCCACGACGTCGGCGACACCTTGCTGGCGCGCGTCGCCGAACGTCTCAGGGAGCAGATCGCCGACAGCGACATGTGCGGTCGCTTCAGCGGCGGCGCCTTCGCGGTGGTCATTCCCGAGGCATCCGACCTCGATCGGGTAAGGCTGCTGGTCCGGCGCATCACGGACCGCCTGATCCAGCCTTACGAGATCGGCCAGCATACGGTATTCGTGGGCGCATCGATCGGCTGGGCGGTCGGCCCGCATGACGGCTCCACCGCCGAGACGATTATGCGCAACGCCGATCTGGCGCTATATCGTGCCAAGGAAACCCGCAGCAATTCGCACTGCCGCTACGAGCGCAGCTTCCACGCGCAGGCCGAGGAGCGCCGCAAGCTGGAGATCGCATTGCGAAGCGCCATGAAGCGGGACGAACTGCACCTCGCCTTCCAGCCCGTGGTCGATGCGCAATCGGAAGCGGTCGTCAGCTTCGAGGCGCTGCTGCGCTGGCGGAGCACCGAGTACGGTCCCGTCAGCCCGGAAAAATTCATCCCGATCGCGGAAGAAACGCGCCTCATCGTGCCGATCGGCGAATGGATCATGCACGAAGCCTGCAAGGCAGCCGCAAGCTGGCCCGGAGACGTGCGCATCGCCGTCAACGTATCGGGAGAGCAGTTGCTGGACCCGAACTTCGTGTCCAGTGTCATCGGCGCCCTGACGACGAGCGGCCTTGCTCCCGAGCGCCTGGAGATCGAGGTGACCGAA
The DNA here is from genome assembly GCF_015594425.1 of Novosphingobium sp. HR1a. NCBI lineage: Bacteria > Pseudomonadati > Pseudomonadota > Alphaproteobacteria > Sphingomonadales > Sphingomonadaceae > Novosphingobium > Novosphingobium sp. HR1a. The sequence goes on along the minus strand of NZ_JABXWS010000078.1, from coordinate 44,539 downwards.
AGCATCTTCCTGAGCGATGCGACGCGCGCCTGCACCGCTCTGGAGCACGTCATGGCGGTGGGATGCACAGTGGCGCTGGACGACTTCGGCACCGGCTATTCGTCGCTGGGATACCTGCGCAGGATGCGCTTTTCCACCATCAAGCTGGACCGGTCGTTCGTCCATGGCGCAGCGGGCGGCAACCGGGAATGCCTGGCCATCCTGCAGGCGGTAGTGACGATGGCGGAAAGTCTGGGCATGAGCACTACGGCGGAAGGGGTCGAGACCCGCCGGGAAGTCGATATGGTACGCAAGCTCGGCTGCCGGAAGATTCAGGGATACTATTTCGGCAAGCCGGCCGACGCCCTGGCGGCGCAAGCTCTGTTCGCGATGTCCTGAGGGCTCCGGCGACAATCGAACGTGCGCAAGGGGGAAACTTTCGCAACCTCCTTTTCGAGATTGGTTCGCAAAAACTGTTCTGCCAGTCCGCGCGGCCTGCCCACCCTGCTGACCGGCCAGAATTACAATGACGTGCCGGACTTCCTGCGCTCGACCGGTGGCTCACCCACGTTCCCCTATTGCGACCCTTCATTACGCGTGAACCTGTGTACCTCCGACGACAACGAGAGCTTCTTCGCCGGAGACCGCGCGATCCGTCTCGCAGCCGCCGCCCATCTCGGCGACGTGGACCTGATGGGAGCCTACGCTTTCCGGGAACGCGGCAACTACTTCGGCAACGTCCAGTGCCCGTTCAGCAAGGTCCATGCGAAAGCCTATAACGCCGAGTACAAGTGGCAGCCCGGCAGCCGCTGGATCGATTTCCGCGCCACCGCCTGGGCGAACGACACCGTCAGCGACACGTACAGTTCCGGCGGCTTCGCCAACTCGGCCTCGGTCGCGGACCCGATCATCATCAACAGCGCGATCATGAACGCCCGCAACGATCGCTTCGGCTGAGATCACGCGCGCCTCTCCCATGGCGGCTTCGACGACCTCGAGCCAGCGCTATTGCGATCAGCCCACCAGTTGGCCCGCGCGTCTGGCGGGGCTTTCCGGGACGACCGGCATTGCGGTATTGGCCCTGCTGGCCGCGCTGTTCACATGGCAGACGCCGCAGCGCGTGTCATGCCGAACTCTCCCCCGCTGACCGTCGAATTGCAGTCGCTGGCGCCCCCGCCAGAACCGGAACGCCACGTCGCTCCGGGGCCAACCCGCGCCGAGAGGCAGGAGGCCAGGCCGCAGCCGGACCGGGAAATTCCGCCCCAGCCGATGGTCGTGCTCGTCACCGCACCGGCCAACGAGCCCCTCGCCTCCGAGCCGGTGGAGATCGTCAATCCCGGCCCGCCGATGCCCCAGACGACGGCACCGAAGGCCATCGCCGCTCCGGCAGCGCTCCGGCTGTCCAGCGATACCCGGCCGGACTGGGAAGCATCGGTGCTCGCTCACCTGGGGCGCTTCCGCCGCTATCCGGCCCCTGCCCGCCATTCCTGCGGGACGTCCGGATACCGTGGAACTGACCGTGCCGATCGAGTTCGATCTCCGCTAGGCCGTAGCCGACCAGCGCCCGGGGACCATCACCTGCTTCCACAAGGCCGGCCCCGCGAACAGCAGGGCATCGCCCACGACCATGAGCACGACGACGATCGCGCACAGGCCAAGATCGGCAAGGCCGGCCGGTGCGGGCGGATGGGCGTGCACCCGCGTGTACAGCACGCGCACCGTCATCGCCGCGAGCGTCAGGACAGCGAGGCCGCCGATGCGCAAGCCGATCTGCGCCGCCAGAGTTTCATGCCAACGGATCATACATCACCTCCCTTGAGGAGGCGCTTCAGCTACGCACCTTCGCATAGCAATTCGAGAGGGGAACCTGTGGCTCCGCATTGAGATTGCATAAGATCACGCCGGAATTCGCGCCGGAAAAATGCAAATCATATGCCGATCATATGTGTTCGACATCTTGCCGATATGGAGATCAAATGCGGTTCCATGGCATGGGCATCGGGCAAAGCAACCAAGAGGGCATGACTTGAGCAGCGACCAGACCGGTGCGATTTCGGGCCACGGCAGCGGGCCTCACGGGCGGCTGCCGACGCTCGCGCTCGGCGCGCTGGGCGTGGTGTTCGGGGACATCGGCACGTCCCCGCTTTACGCCCTCAAGGAGAGCTTCGTCGGGCACCATCCACTGGCGGTGGACCACGCTCACATCTTCGGCGTGCTCTCGCTGATCTTCTGGACGATGACGCTGATCGTGACGTTCAAGTACGTCTTCATCGTCATGCGCGCCGACAACGAGGGCGAAGGCGGCTCGATGGCCCTCCTCGCGCTGATCGGGCGGAGCCTGGGCGAAACGCGCTGGACGCCGGTGATCGCGATGCTGGGCGTGATCGCGACCGCGCTGTTCTATGGCGATGCGATCATCACCCCCGCCATCTCCGTGCTGTCGGCGGTCGAGGGGCTTACCGTCGTGGAGACGTCGCTGGGCGAACTGGTGCTGCCGATCGCGATCGTCATCCTGCTCGGCCTGTTCCTGATCCAGAAGCACGGCACCGAGCGGGTCGGCGCATTCTTCGGGCCGGTCATGGCGGTGTACTTCGTTGTTCTCGCGGTGCTGGGCGTAACCAACATCATCGTCCATCCTCAGATCATCGGCATCGTCAACCCGTACTGGGCTTGGCACTTCTTCGCGCTCGATCCCAGGCTGGCGTTCCTCGCGCTGGGGTCGGTGGTGCTGGCGGTGACCGGCGCGGAGGCGCTCTATGCCGACATGGGGCATTTCGGCCGCAAGGCCATCAGCATCGCCTGGCTCTACGCCGCGCTGCCCTGCCTCATGCTCAACTACATGGGACAGGGCGCTCTGCTGCTCGACCATCCCGAGGCGGCGAGCAATCCCTTCTTCCTGCTCGCCCCGGAATGGGCACGACTGCCGCTGGTGATCCTCGCGACGCTGGCCACCGTCATCGCCAGCCAGGCGGTGATTTCGGGCGCGTTCTCGATCACCCGCCAAGCGGTGCAGTTCGGCTTCCTGCCGAGGCTGCGCATCCTCCACACCAGCGCTTCGGCGGAGGGGCAGGTCTACGTGCCGATCGTCAACTGGGCGCTGCTGGTCTTCGTCGTCCTGCTGGTGCTCTCGTTCCGCTCATCGAGCAGTCTGGCTGCGGCTTACGGCATCGCGGTGACGGGGACGATGGTGATCACCGCCTGCATGCTGGGTGTCCTCACCTTCAGCGTCTGGCGCTGGCCGCCGGTGGTGGCGGGGACTGTCACCGGACTGTTCCTGATCATCGATGGCGCCTACTTCCTGTCGAATGCGACGAAGATCCCCGACGGCGGCTGGTTCCCCCTGCTGGTCGCCGCGATCGTCTTCGTAATGCTCACCACCTGGTCCACGGGCCGCAAGGTCATGCGCCGCTATCTTGCGGAGGGTGCCATCGACCTCGACCTGTTCATCAAGTCCACCGCCGGATCGGTGCGCCGCGTCGCGGGTACGGCCGTCTTCCTCTCCTCAACCAGCGAGGGTGTGCCGCCCGCGCTGCTTCACAACGTCAAGCACAACAAGGTGTTGCACGAGCGCATCGTCATCCTCACGGTGACGACCGAAGCGGTGCCGTCGATGCCGGAGGAAGGCCGCATCACCATCGCCGATCACGGCGCGAACTTCTACCGCATGCGCCTGCGCCACGGCTTCCTCGAGGACGTGGACATTCCCGCCTCGCTCAAGGCCGTCACCACCTGCGGCGCGCCGTTCGGGTCGATGGACACCAGCTACTTCCTCAGCCGCCAGACCCTGATCGCCTCCGAGAAGCCCGGCATGGCGCTCTGGCGCGAGAAGCTCTTCGCGTGGATGATCCGCAATGCGGCGACGCCGATGGAGTTCTTCAACCTGCCGACGAACCGTGTCGTCGAACTCGGCTCGCAAGTGGAGATCTGACACTCCGTGCGTCATTGCGAGCGCAGCGAAGCAATCCAGGGCAGTATTAAGCCGCCCTGGATTGCTTCGCTGCGCTCGCAATGACGAACAAATCCCCGTCACTCCGGCGACACGTGCAGGCGATAGCCCACGCCGATCTCGTTGCCGATGATTTGCGGGCGCTGCGGATCGTCCTCCAGCTTCTGCCGCAGGCTGCGCACCAGCACGCGCAGGTATTCGACGTGGCGCTCGTTCTCGGACGGCCAGACCTGCATCATGATCTGGTGGTGCGTGATGACCCGCCCCGGGTGCTGCGCCAGTTGCGCGACCACGGCATATTCCTTGGGCGTGAGGTGCACTTCCCTGCCCGCCTTGGTGATGCGCCGCTCCATCAGGTCGATCGACACGTCACCCGCAGTCACGGCCGACACGCCCCCGCCGCGCGCCATCCGGTGCCGCAGCGCCACGCGCAGGCGCGCCAGCAGTTCGTCAGTGTCGAACGGCTTGGTCAGGTAATCGTCTGCCCCCAGATCCAGCGCCGCCACCTTTTCGTCCGTGGCATCGCGCGCCGAGACGATGATCAGCGTCGCATCGGTCTCCTTCTTGATCAGCGGCACCAGTTCCAGCCCGTCACGATCGGGCAGGCCAAGGTCCAGCAGCACGAGATCTGGGCGCTCCTCGCGCAGGCGCTCCATCGTCTCGCGCGCGTTGCCTGCCTCGACCGTCGCATAGTCGGCCCTTCCGAGCGCCGTCTGGATCAGGCGCCGGATATGCGACTCGTCATCGACGATGAGCACCTTGTGGCGGGTCTTCATGGCATGTCCTCATTGTCGAGGTGCCGGATGATCAGCGCCTCGGGAATACGGATGGTGAAGCAGGCGCCGAAGGGGTCCTCGGCGTTGGCGGCCTCGACCGACAGGCCCATGGCCTCGGCGAAACCCTTGACGATGGCGAGGCCGAGCCCGGTGCCATGGCGCACCCGGTCGGAGCCTTCGAGCCGGGTGAACGTCTCGAACACGCGCTTTTCCTGACCCGGCGGAATGCCCGGCCCCCGATCGATCACCGACAACCGCAAGGCGCCCGGCGAACGACGGCAGCGCACCAGGATCGGCGTCCCGGGTTCGCCATAGCGCCCGGCATTGTCGAGCAGGTTGATCAGGCAATGGTGCAGCAGCACCGGATCGAGCCGTACCAGCGGAATGTCCGGCGCAATGTCGAGGTCGATCTGCCTCCCATGCAGCGCATTTCGGGTATCGTGGACGGCACTGGCAACCGCGTCGAACAGGTCGGTCGCTTCGGGCTTCATCGGCAGCGCGCCCGCCTCGACGCGGGCCATGTCGAGCAGGTTGGCGACGAAGCGGTTGAGGCGCTGCGCCTCGGCATCGATGGTCTCGACGAGGTCGGGCGACGGGTGCGTCCTGAACTCCTGCGCCGCCGTGAGGATCGTGGTGAGCGGCGTGCGCAAGTCATGGCTGACCGACGAGAGCAACGCCGCGCGTAGCCGGTCGCGCTCGCCCACGGCTTGCGCCTTGAGGTTCTCCTCCTCCAGCGCCATGCGGTCGAAGGCGATCGACGCCTGATCGAGCAGGCTCATCAGCAGCGGCACTTCGTCCGATCGCACCGGGTCGCCGGCATCCTCGCGCGCGATGCCGAGGACCGCCATCACGCCGCGGCCGGATGCGGCGGACGCACGCAGCGGGTGGAATAGCCAGTCGGAGGCGGTCAGCGTCGCCGAGCCGCGCCCGGCGGGCTGCTCATTATCGATCGCCCATTGTGCGGCGGCCAGTTCGATCTGATCCATCCGGTCCTCGGGCGGATAGGCGGCGGCGAGGTCCGGGCCTGCCAGCGAGGGCAGCAGCAGCACCGCGCGCACGTCGAGCAGACGGGCGACTTCGGCGCAGATCGCCTGCATCAGCTCGTCCTGCGTGGCCGCCGCCGTCAACTGGCGCGAGAAGCTGGCAAGCGCGGCGTTCTGGCGTGCGCTGGCGCCCGCGAGGTCGGCCTGCGCGCGGACCCGCGCGGCGAACTGGCTGGTGACCACCGCCACGCCCAGCAGCACCAGGATCGAGATCACGTTCTCGGGATTGGCAACGGTCAGCGTGCCGGTCGGCGGCAGGAAGAAGAAGTTGTAGGCGAGGCTGGAGGCCAGCCCCGCGAACAGCCCCGCCCGCAGCGAGAACGAGGCCGCCGCGAACATCACCGGGATCAGGTAGAGCAGCGCGATGTTGCCAAGGTCGATCACCTCGACCAGCAGACGGCCGAGCACGGTCATTGCCGCGACCATCAGCAGCGCCCCCAGGTAATGCGCCGGATGGCCCCATTGCCCCCATCGTTGACCTCGCCTCCTTTCGGGCTTGCGGCCACTGGCAACCGGCTCGCCCGAAGGCAGGACGTGCACGGCGACGTCGCCGATCGTGCGCACCAGCCGGTCCACCACCGAGCCGTGCCGCGCCTCGAACCACCATGAGCGGTGCGACTTGCCGATGACGATCTGCGTCGCGCGCGCATCCTTTGCGAAGCCGCCCAGCCCTTCGACGACGCCCGCCGCCGGGATGCTGGCGGTGGAAGCACCGAGGCGCGAGGCCAGCGCAAGGGTATCGGCCAGTTGTCGGCGCTCGCCATCGGAGAAGTGCTGGTCGCGCCGGGTCTCGATGTGCACGGCGGTCCAAGGCGCGCGCAAGGCGTCGGCCATGCGTTTGCCCGCGCGCACCAGCCCGGCGGCATGAGGGTGCTCGCTGACAGCGACGACGATGCGTTCGCCCACCGCGAAGCTGCCCGCCAGCGCATGGGCGCGCACGTGCTCCAGCATTTGCGCGTCCACCGCCTGCGCCGCACGGCGCAGCGCCAGTTCGCGCAGCGCGGTGAGGTTGGACTTGGAGAAGAAGTGCCCCAGCGCGCGCGTCGCCTCGTGCGGCACGTAGACCTTGCCGTCCCTGAGCCGCTCGATCAGTTCGTCGGGCGGAATGTCGACGACTTCGATCTCGGCCTGTTCGAGTATCGAATCGGGCACCGTCTCGCGCACGCGGACGCGGGTGAACGAGGCGACCACATCGTTCAGGCTCTCGACGTGCTGGATGTTGAGCGTGGAACAGACGTCGATCCCGGCGTCGAGCAATTCCTCGACGTCCTGATAGCGCTTGGAATGGCGGCTGCCGGGTGCGTTGGTATGCGCGAGTTCATCGACCAGCACCAAGGCCGGCGCTCGGGCGAGGATGGCGTCGATGTCCATCTCGCCCAGCGTGTGACCGACGTGGTCCACCGTGCGGCGGGGGATCACCTCGTGGCCCTCGACCAGCGCCCCGGTCTCTCGCCGCCCGTGCGTTTCCACGACACCGACGACCACGTCCACCCCAGCCGCGCGGCGCTGGTGGCCTTCGGTCAGCATCTCCCAGGTCTTGCCGACGCCGGGCGCGGCGCCGAGGAAGATCTTGAGACGGCCGCGACCCTCCCGCGCGGCGGCGCGCAGGAGGGCTTCGGGCGATGGGCGTTCAGGCTCGTTCACCGGACCGGCTTAGCGCGCAATGCATCCAGTCGTCGATTGAGTTCGAACACGTTGACGCGGCGTTCGCCGATGAAGCCGAGTAGCGGCTCCTCGATGCTGCCCGCGACGAGGCGGCGCAGCGCTTCGGATTCGAGCCCACGCGCGCGGGCCACGCGGTCCACCTGATACAAGGCCGCCTCGGGGCTGATATCGGGGTCGAGCCCCGAGGCGGAGGTGGTCACCAGGTCGGACGGAACGGGACGCCCTGGTGTCGCAGCCTGCATGCGTTGGAGATCGGCCTGCACCCGGTCGTGCAGCGCCTGTGAGGCGGGGCCGAGGTTGGACCCGGAGGAGGCAAGGCCGTCGTAGCCCCCCTGATCGGAAGCGCCCGCCGCCGAAGGCCGGGTGTTGAAGTAGCGCTCCGAAGTGAAGGCCTGCCCGACCACGGTGGAGCCGATCACCCTGCCGCTTTCGGTGACGAGGCTGCCATTCGCCTGACGCGGGAACAGCGCTTGCCCGATCCCGGTCATCGCCAGCGGATAGGCAAGGCCGAGCAGAATGGCGAAAAGCCCGGTCATCACGAGCGCGGGGCGCAGCGAGCTTGAAATATCGTTGGTCATTTGTCTGTCTCCTGTGAGCCTGCGCTTCGCCTCGGGGGCTTCGACAAGCTCAGCCTGAGCGGTGTTGAGAGGTTTACCCTTTTTTCCCCGTCATTCCCGCGAAGGCGGGGACCCATCTGATGGCCGTGCGATCGGCTACTTCAGGAGATGGGTTCCCGCCTTCGCGGGAATGACGGGAAAGAGAAGGTTCAGTTCGCCGTCATCCTCACGCCAGTCCCAGCCCGCCGACCGCGAGATCGATGAGCTTGATGCCGACGAACGGCGCGATCAGCCCGCCAAGGCCGTAGACCGGAAGGTTGCGCGCCAGCAGCGGTCCCGCGCCCATCGGCTTGTACGTGACGCCGCGCAGCGCCAGCGGGACGAGGCAGGGGATGATGAGCGCGTTGAAGATGATCGCCGAAAGGATCGCGCTCTGCGGGCTCGACAGCCCCATCACGTTGAGCACGCCGAGGCCGGGGTAGAGCGCCACGAACATTGCCGGGATGATCGCGAAGTACTTGGCCACGTCGTTCGCAACCGAGAACGTGGTCAGCGCGCCGCGCGTCATCAGCAGCTGCTTGCCGAGGCCGACGACCTCGATCAGCTTGGTCGGATCGCTGTCGAGGTCGACCATGTTGCCCGCCTCGCGCGCGGCCTGGGTGCCGGTGTTCATGGCGACGCCGACGTCCGCCTGCGCCAGCGCGGGGGCGTCGTTGGTGCCGTCGCCGCACATCGCGACGAGGCGGCCGCCCTGCTGCTCCTTGCGGATAAGCGCCAGCTTGTCCTCCGCCGTGGCTTCGGCGAGGAAGTCGTCCACCCCCGATTCCGCCGCGATCGAGGCCGCCGTCAGTGGGTTGTCGCCGGTGATCATGACAGTGCGGATGCCCATCGCGCGCAGTTCGCCGAAGCGCTCGCGAATGCCCGCCTTGACGATATCCTTGAGGAAGATCGCGCCCAGCAACCTGCCGTCGACGGCGACCGCCAGCGGCGTGCCGCCCGCGCGGCCGATCTCGTCGGCGATGCGGCGCAGTTCGGTGGCGGCGGCCGTCGCGCCCGCGCCGGGATTGGCGGCAAGGATCGCCTGAACCGCGCCCTTCTGGATCACGCGCCCGCCGGTGTTGACGCCGGAGATGCGGGTCTGCGCGGTGAAGGGGATGACCTCGGCGCCCTCGGGAAGCGCCGTCGCGGTCTGGCCGAACTTCTCGCGCGCCAGCACGACGATCGAGCGGCCCTCGGGCGTCTCGTCGGCAAGGCTGGCGACCAGCGCGGCTTCGGCAAGTTCGCTCATGCCCACGCCGCCCACCGTGCGGAACTCGCTGGCCTGACGGTCGCCGACGGTGATGGTGCCGGTCTTGTCGAGCAACAGCACGTCGATGTCGCCCGCTGCCTCCACCGCGCGGCCGGACTTCGCCAGCACGTTGAAGCGCACCAGCCGGTCCATGCCCGCGATGCCGATGGCCGAAAGCAGCGCCGCGATCGTGGTCGGGATCAGCGTGATGAGCAGCGCCGCAAGGATCGCCACCGGCACCGAACCGCCCGCATAGCTGGCAAAGCCGGGGATGGTGGCGACGGCGATCAGGAAGATGATGGTCAGGCCCACCAACAGCAGGGTCAGGGCGATCTCGTTGGGGGTCTTCTGGCGCTCGGCGCCTTCGACCAGCGCGATCATGCGGTCGAGGAAGCCCTGCCCCGGATTGACGGTAACACGCACGCGAATCTCGTCGGAGATGACGCGGGTGCCCGCCGTCACCGCCGAGCGGTCACCGCCCGCCTCGCGGATGACGGGCGCGCTCTCGCCCGTGATCGCGGCCTCGTTGACCGAGGCGACACCGGCGACGACTTCGCCGTCCGAGGGGATGAGATCGCCGGTCTGGACGAGGACGACGTCGTCCTTTTTCAGCAGGCTGGCGGGGACGGAGTCGTAGCGGCTACCGTCACCCTTCAGCCGCTTGGCAGTGAGTTCGGCCTTGGTGGCGCGCAAGCTGGCGGCCTGCGCCTTGCCGCGCCCTTCTGCCAGCGCCTCGGCGAACGTGCCGAACAGGACGGTCAACCAGAGCCACAGCACCAGCTGGATCTTGAACCCGGCGTCGAGGCCGTCGCGGCCGACGATGAGCAGCACCGTCAGCAGCACCGCGACGACGGCGGTGGTGAACATCACCGGGTTGCGGATCAGTTCCTTCGGATTGAGCTTGCGGAAGGCATCGCCGATCGCCGGAACGATCAGGTCTGCGGTGAACAGGGATTTGGTTTGCGATCGGGACATCGTCAGGTCCTCAGAAAAGCTGGCCACGGATCATCGCGAGATGATCGGCGACAGGGCCAAGGGCGAGGCTGGGAAGAAAGGTCAGGCCGCCCACGATCAGGACGATGCCGATCAGCAGGCCCGTCCACAGCAGCCCGGTGGTGGGGAAACTGCCCGCCGTCTCCGGCGTGTACCTTTTGGCGGCGAGGCTGCCCGCGATCGCCAGCATCGGCACGATGACGAAGAACCGGCCGAGCCACATGGCGACGCCCAGCATGCCGTTGTAGAACGGCGTGCCCGCACTCAGCCCCGCGAAGGCCGAGCCGTTGTTGCCTACGGCGCTGGTGAAGGCGTAGAGGATCTCGGAGAACCCGTGCGGCCCCTTGTTGAGCGGCCCGGCAAGGCCCGCAGGCAGCACCGAGGCCACGGCGGTCATGCCCAGGATCACCAGCGGCAGCACCGCGATCGCCAGCACCGCCAGCTTGACCTCGCGGCTCTCGATCTTCTTGCCGACGTACTCGGGCGTTCGGCCCACCATCAGACCCGCAACGAAGACGGCAAGGATGGCGAACAGCAGGAAGCCATAGATGCCTGCGCCGACGCCGCCGACGACGACTTCGCCAAGCTGCATGTTGAACAGCGGGATCATGCCGCCCAGCGCCGTGAAGCTGTCATGCATGGCATTGACCGCGCCGCAGCTCGCCGCCGTGGTGACGACCGAGAACAGCGCCGAGGCGACCACGCCGAAGCGGACTTCCTTGCCTTCCATGTTGCCTCCGGCGATGCCGAGGTGATGGAGCACCGGATTGCCCACCGCTTCCTGCCAGTAGACCACGGCGGTGCCGATCAGGAAGATCGTCATCATCGCCGCCAGGATCGCCCAGCCCTGGCGGGTATTGCCCACCGCCTTGCCGAAGCACCAGGTCATGCCGGTGCCGATCACGAAAATCGACAGCATCTGGACGAAGTTGGTCAGCGCGTCCGGGTTCTCGAAGGGGTGAGCGGAATTGGCGTTGAAGAAGCCGCCGCCGTTGGTGCCCAGCATCTTGATCGCCTCCTGCGAGGCGACGGGGCCGAGCGCGAGCGTCTGCTTCACGCCTTCCAGCGTCGAGACGTCGACCGATGCCGCCAGCGTCTGCGGCACGCCCGCCGCAATCAGGTACAGCGTGTAGACCACGCAGGCGGGCAGCAGCAGGTAGAGCGTCACGCGCGTAATGTCGGCCCAGAAGTTGCCGATTCCGGTAGCGCTGCGGCGCGCGAACCCACGGAACAGCGCGAAGGCCAGCGCGATCCCGGTGGCCGCCGAGAGGAAGTTATGGATCGTCAGCGCGAACATCTGCGACAGGTTGCTCATCACCGCTTCGCCCACGTACCACTGCCAGTTGGTGTTGGTGGTGAAGCTGACGGCGGTGTTGAATGCCCCGTCCGCGCCGATGCCCGCATAGCCGAGGCCGTTGAGCGGCAACACGCCTTGCAGGCGCAGCACCGCATAAGTCAGGAGCAGCAGCACGGCGTTGAACACCAGCATGTGCACCGCGTAGCGATGCCACGGCTGGTCCTCGTCCGGGTTAATGCCTGACAGCTTGTAGAAGCCGCGCTCTACGGGTCCGAGCACACGATGAAGCGGCGTGCGGCGGCCCTCGTACAGCGCGTGGAGCCACAGCCCCATAGGTTTGGTGAGCGCCAGCAGAACGCCGACGAAAGCTGCGATATACAGCCATCCCTGGAAGGTCATGACGGCGCCCCCTCAGAACCGCTCGGGCCGTGCGAGCACGGCAACGAGATAGACGAGAAGGCCGAGTGCGGTGAAACCCGCCAGCCACAGATCGATGGTCATGTCGGTCGCGCCCCTCACGCCTTGTTGCACAGGCCGACGTAGCCGAGACTGGCCGCCAGCAACGCGAGGGTCAGGCCGATCCAGAGGATGTCCTGCATGGGTAATGCTCCTGCAAGCTCGCCTCGCAAAGGGTGCGGGACGAGTCGAATGCAGCAGAGCCATTAGGATGGTGCGGCGTTGGAATTCGAGACGAGCAAATCCGCAGCCGCATAGTATTTGCGTATGATCTGCGGATTTTCGCTGAAAAAGCGACGTCCGGAAGCGATAGCTCGCTCCCGGACGCCTTTCGATCATGCCATGTTCGAAGGATCAGAACCCGAAGCGCACGCGGATGCCGCCGTTGCGCTTGACCGGCATCGACAGCACCACCGCATTGCCGCCGAGCAGGCTCGTCGTCGTCTGGACGCCGGTGTAGCTCTTGTCGTTGAACACGTTGTTGACGAAGAACTGCACGTCGAGATGCTCGCTGCTAATGCCGGTGCGCAGGTTCACCTTGTTGGCATCGCCGATCCACGAGATGTTCTCGTACGTCGTGTAGATGCGGCTGCGGTGTGCATAGTCGCCGCGCAGGAACCAGCGGTAGCCGTCACCAATGTCGACGCCGTATTCCGCGCCGACGTTGCTGGTGAACACCGGAGCCGCAGGGTTCTGCGCGCCCGCCGCCACCGTCGAGTTGCCGGTGATCGCCACGCACGAGGCGCAGGGGATCGAAGTGTCCAGCTCGACCTTGTTGTACCCGGCGTTGAAGTTGAGCGACAGCGCATGGGTCACCTTGAGGTTGCCCTCGATCTCGGCGCCCTTCACCGTGCTCCTGCCGGTGTTCTGGGTCACGCCGACGCCGATGTCGCTGGCGCCCGGGGTGGCGTTGGGGACCTGGATGCTGTTGGTGATCGCCTGGTCCTTCCACTTGGCGTAGAAGACCGCCGCGCTGAAGGAGAACACATCCGCCACGGTGCCCTTCAGGCCCAGTTCGTAGTTGTCGATGACGGCCGGCTTGTAGATGTTGGTGACCGAGGCGCGCTCTTCCAGATAAGCGCGCTGAGCGGCGGTCAGCGGCAGGACCGAGAGGTTGAAGCCGCCCTTGTTCATCCCGCGCGAATAGGTCGCGTAGCCCATGAGGTCGGGCGTGAATTTGTACTGCGCGGAAACGCGGGGCACGAAGCGCTTGTACTTGCCGCTGGTGCGCAGGGTCTGCGGATCGCGGAAGTAGACCTTCAGCTCCTCCTCGATGTAGCGTCCTTCGGCGTTCAGCGTGAAGCGCGGCGAGAAGTCGTAGGACACGCTGCCGAACACGCTCTTGTCGACGAGCGTATTGAGCGAGCCGTCGCCGAACACCTGGATCGTATTGGGATAGAGCGCGACCGTATAGCTGCGGTTGCTGACCTTGAAGTAGTTGGCGCCCACCATCCAGCGCAGCGGCTGGTTCGCGCCGGAAGTGACCCGGAACTCTTGGCTGACGGCGCTTTCCTTGTACATCGCCATGGTCGGGTAGTTGATGAAGGGATCGCCCACGAAACCGGGGATCGTCGATACCGTGGTGTTGGGAATGCCGCTGGTATCGCGCCCGTCGAGGTCCTGATTGCTCTGGAAACGGGTCTTGTTATAGCCGGTCAGCGACGAGAGCACGATGTCGGTGCCGGGGATCGTGAAGTCCACCGCAAGGTTCGTCACGATCTCGCGGCGCTCCAGACCCGCGTGGTCGTTGATCGCCTTGTAGGTCGGGTTCAGGCGTCCCAGCGAGTTGTTGACGACCTGGTCGATGAACGCGGGCGTCGCCGGGTTCTGGCCCATCTGGCTGGTTGGGAACTGCGGGATCTTGCCGCAGTAGAAGTTGTTCACGTTGGTCGGCGCGGCGCCCGCGTTGCAGTTGAAGGTGTTGACCGGCAGACGGCTGGAGAAGCCCGCCGCGCCCGCGCCGTCATGGTCCTCCAGATACATGCCGAAAGCCTTGAGGCGCAGGCCGTCGAACGGCTTGATCACCAGCGTGCCGTTGATCGTCTCGGTCTGCTGCGCACCGAGGCGGCTGCCGTCGTAGGGGTTGGTGTACTGCCCGTCGAAGCCGTAGCGGCGCCCGCCGATGCGCAGGCCGATGGCGTCCTTGACGATCGGCAACTCGACGCTCGCCTTGATGTCATAGAGCGAATAGCTGCCCGCCGTGCCGTCGAAGTTCCACCGGAACGCATCTCCCGGATCACGCGTCACCACGTTGATCGCGCCCGCGAAGGACTGGCGGCCGAAGGCGGCGCTCTGCGGACCTTTGAGCACTTCGACACGCGACACTTCGTTGCCGAGGTTGTTGATGACATCGAAGTTTACCGGCGTGCCGTCGAGAAACACCGAGACGGTGGGGTTCAGCGGATCGGCGATGCCGCGGATGACGATCTGGCTGTAGCTGCGGTCGACGCGGCCCGAACTGGTCTGCTGCGCATAGAGGCCCGGCGTGAATGCCTGCAGGTCCAGCACGTTGTTGACGTTGAGCTTGGCGAGGTTGGCCGCCGTCATGACCGACAGCGTCACCGGGGTCTCCAGCAGCGACTCCTCGCGGCGACGGGCGGTGACCATGATCACCCCGCCGTCGGTGCCCGCTTCGGCCTGCGGAGCGGACGGCGCAACCGGGGTTTCCTGGGCCTGCACGGCAGGCGCGGCGGCCATGACGAGCATGAGCGCGGTGCAGCATGCACCAAAGTCATAGCATTTCGATTTCGAACGCATCTTGGTATTCTCCCTGTTTTCGGAATTTGCGTGTCAATGAACTTCGATTCATCGCACGACTTCGGAACGGAAGTTTTCAGGATAAAATCGGATATTCAATTGAATTTGGGTTGTCCGCCCATAACCATCAGTTATGAAACTGCAGAGGCCGGACCCCGGAGTCCCGCCGCCCGGAGAGCACGATGGACCTTCGCCAGCTGCGCCACCTGATCGCCATCATCGAGGAGCGTTCGTTCTCGGCCGCGGCCAAGGCGGTGCACCTCACCCAGCCTGCCCTGACGCGCAGCATGAACGCCCTCGAAGCGAGCGTTGGAACGCCGCTTCTGGTGCGCAGAAACAACGGAATTGAGCCGACTTCGGCAGGTTCCGTGCTTTACGAATACGCCAACCTGCTGACCGCCACAGCGGACAATGCCAGGGCCGACATCGCTCGGCTGGCGAAGGGTCTGGGGGGTGCGCTGAACGTCGGAATCGGCACACATCTGGCCGACCTCGCACTGCCGAAAATCCTCTCGGAGTTCGCGCGGCGCTATCCCCACCTGTCGATCAATCTGAAGATCGGGATGATCGAGGATCTGGTGCCGATGGTGCTGGAGGGCAGGGTCGAACTGATCGCCAGCATGGTCCCGACGGACCGCATGCAGGCAGGCATCGCCTATGAGCGACTTTTTACTACAACAACCCATCTATATGCAGCACAACTGCACCACCTATGCGCCATAGATGATGTCATTACTTTTGAACAATTGACACGCGAGCGCTGGGTTTATTTAAACTGCCTCCACGCGGATCTCGACATGAATCGCTTCTTCGCCAATGGCGGCATGGGCTTTCCCGATCAGGTTTTCCGCACCGATTCCCCAAGGATGATGCGCGCAATGATCGAGGACGAAGGCTGCCTCGGCATCATGCCGGACGACTACATGAGCGGCGCCCGGGCGCAGGCGCTGCGAGTAGAGGGCATGCCCGTCCCGCGCGCGACCGGGCTGCTCTACCGCCCCGATATTCCGCTGCGTCCGATCGTCATGGAATTCGCCAACCTGCTGCGCCGCGAACTTTCCAAACCTCCGGGATGAGTGCGCGCGCACCGGCTCAGGCGGCCAGCGCGGCGAAAGCGCGCAGGCGCGGCACCAGGTGCTCGCCAAGGTGCAGGACGTCGGCGATCGGATCGAAGCCGCTGATCAGGAAGCGGTTCACGCCAAGCCGGTGATAGGCGAGCAGGCTGGCGGCGACCGAGTCCGGCGTGCCGACGATCGTGCTGGCGGCCTTCTGGAACCCGGTGGCGCGGGCGATGCCCACCCAGAGCCGCTCGTCCAGCACGTCGCCTTCGCGGGCGCGCGCTTCGGCCAGTTCGTTCTTGCCGAGGACGCCGGGCTGACCGCCCTTTTGCGCCATGTCCTCGACGCCCCGGCGCACGTCCTCCAGCACCGCCTGCGCCTTGTCCCATGCCTCGCCCTCGGTACGGCCGACGATGATCCGGGTGGACATGCAGAAATCGACTGTCCGACCGGCCTTACGCGCCTCTTGACGTACCGATGCGATCAGTGCGGCGCTGGGTTCCAGCCGGTCTATGCCGAAGGCGTAGACATCGGCGTGCTGCCCCGCGACTTCCAGTGCGCGCGGGGACTGGCCGCCGAAGAACACCGGGATGCCGCCCTCCTGCACCGGCACCACTTCGGAGCGCGCGCCGCGCAAGGTATAGAACGTGCCGTCGTGATCGAACCGCTCGCCGCTCCATGTCCTGCGCAGCAGCGGGATATATTCGGCACTGCGGGCGTGACGTTCGTCGCGAGTTAGGAAATCGCCGTCGGCCTGCGTCTCGGTGTCGCTGGGGGCGG
Source organism: Novosphingobium sp. HR1a (assembly GCF_015594425.1). Taxonomy (NCBI): domain Bacteria; kingdom Pseudomonadati; phylum Pseudomonadota; class Alphaproteobacteria; order Sphingomonadales; family Sphingomonadaceae; genus Novosphingobium; species Novosphingobium sp. HR1a. The sequence goes on along the minus strand of NZ_JABXWS010000078.1, from coordinate 27,944 downwards.
AGATGACATGGACGCCCACCCGCCCCTCGCTCAGCCGGTCGAGCGTGGCGAACTGGCGCGCGGCCAGCGTTGGCGCGACGAAGCCGGGGCGGTGCGCGATCATGAACCTGAGCCGCCTGGTGATCCCGGCAAGGTGCGTGGCGAAGACCACGCCGTCGGGCCATGTCGCCGCCTGCGCGATCAGCACGCGGTCGAAGTCCGCCGCCTCGAACGCGGCGGCGAGGCGGGCGATGAAGTCGGGCTCGACGATGCCCATCGGACGCGGGTTCGCCTCCGAGGATTCGCGATGGTTGAAAGTCCCGATGATCTCGATCGACATGACGCGTCAGTTTTCCTCGTGCGGCGCGGGCGCCGGTTCAGCCAAATTCTCGGCAGGCATCCGGTAGAACAGGAGCAGGACGATCCCGGCCACTTGCGCGACCGCCGGGATCAGCGCCATCGACAGGCGCACCGCCTCGCGCGCGGCCTCGCTCTGCACCAGCGCGGCGCCGGTCCCGGAGCGGTAGCCGCTCGCCTGCAGGAACAGTCCGACGAGGAACGGCGCGAGGGCGAAGGCGGCCTTCTGGAAGAACTCGAAGAAGGCGGCGTAGAGCCCCTCCTTGCGCAGCCCGCTGCGGCGCACCCCGAAGGCGATGGTGTCCGGCAACATGGACAGCGTCATCAGCAGCGTTCCCGTCGTCGCGAAACCGGCAAAGCCGCCGCGCAGCAGGAACAGGGCATCGCCCTCGGCCGGGGAGGCCGCGAGCCAGCTCAGGCTGATCGCGGCCGAAAGCACCAGTGCCGCCGCGCAGATCACCGGCTTGGGCGCGAAGCGGGCGATCTGGCGCCAGACGGGCACGCTCATGGTGCCGACCACGCCGCTCGCCAGCGCGAACTGCGCCATGCCGGTCTCTCCGCGTGCAAGCACGTCGCGCATGAAGAACAGCCCCGTCGCCCCCACCGCCGCCGAGGCGATGAAGCCGCAGAACTTGACGCCCAGCAGGACGATGAACGGGCGGTTGGCGAAAAGCTGCGCGAACCCGGCGAGCGCGGAGCCGCGCTCATGCTCGACAGGGTGCTCGCGCAGGCCACCGGTCGCGACGACCGCGACGGCCATGCTCACGAAGATGAAGGCGGCCATGCAATAGCCCATCCGCGCGAAGGCATCGGCGGAACTGCCGCCCCACGCGATCATCGCCGGAGCCAGCGCGCCCCCCGCCAGCGCGGCAAGCTGGATGAAGAACGTCCGCCAGGCCATCAGCGAGGTCCGCTCCTGCGGGCTGTCGGTGATCTCGGCGGGCATGGCGGAAGAGGGAATCGCGAAAGCAGAATAGCCGGTGAAGGTCAGCAGCAGCGCGCCCATCACCATGACCGCCTGCGAACCGCCCGCCCCGCTGCCCGAGAACAGCCAGGCCATGCCGAGGCCGCTCAGCAGCGCACCCGCCGCCATCCACGGTCGCCGCCGTCCCCAGCGGCTGCGGGTGCGGTCACTGCCCTGTCCGATCAGCAGGTCGGCGATGCCGTCGTAGATGCGCCCGGCCAGCATGAACGAGCCCGCGAGCGCGGGGTCCATCCCGGTCGCGGTCACTAGGTAATACATCAGGATGACATTGACGACGTAAAGCACGGTCGTGCTGCCCGCCGAACCGAACGCCCAGCCCACTTTGGTCGCAATCGGTATGCGTCCGGTGCGGTTAGGTACACTCTGGGTGCCGTTGAGTGCCGCTATTTCGGTCAAGAGCGCCCCCGCCTCGCAGGTCCGTCACGGACTGCCTACCAGCCGGAGACTACGGACACGGCGCTGGCCCGGGAAATCGAAAGCACGGCTTCTTCCATGCACAAAACGTATGCTCGGGGAATCGGAAGACCATGCAGATCCGGCAATTGCGACACTTCCTGGCGGCGGTGGAGACGGGCTCGATGACCCTCGCCTCGACCGCGCAGAACATCACGCAACCCACGCTTTCGCGCAGTATCCGCACGCTGGAGGAGCAGCTCGGCGTCGACCTGTTCGAGCGCGGCCATCGCGGCGTCCTGCCCACCCGATACGGGGAATTGCTGGCGGCCCATGCCCGCTCGATCCTCCACGGCTTCGACCAGGCGATCGAGGATGTCGGCGCCATGCGGGCGGGCGGTTTGGGCCATGTCCGCCTCGGCATCGGCTCCACCGCGACCGACCCGCGCATTGCGCAGGCCTGCGCGGAAATGGCGGTTTCGGCGGAAAACATCACGCTTTCGCTGGACTTCGACGTGCCCGAGACGCAGTTCGCGCGACTTCGGCGCGGGGAGCTCGATGCGATCATCGACACTTTGCGCCCCGACCTCGACAGCGGCGACCTCAACTTCCGGCCACTCACCCGGCTCGACCTGATGCTGGTCGCGCGGCGGGGGCACCCGATCCTCGAGTGCGGCGTGACGCCTGCGCGAGAACTGGCCCGCTGGCCCTGGGCGATCTTCAACCAGCCCAATGCCGAGGCATTCTACCGCGGACTTCTGGGGCTGGAGGACGAGGACCACAACATCCGCGTCCGCAGTTCCTCGCCCGCGATGCTGCGCCAGCTACTGCTCAACGCGAACCTTATCGGCCTGATGGCCCGTACCGAGATCGCCGACTGCCTAGCCGACGGGCGATTGCAGGAAGTCCCCGCCGACATGCGCCGCGTCGAGGCGACGCTTTGCGTCATCACCCGGCGGCGGACCTACATGAGCGGCGCCCTGCGCGTGGTGATCAAGCGGCTGCACGAGGCGCTGTGACGGCAGGCTCCCATACGGTTTGGACATGACTGCGCGCGCGCTTTCGATTGGGCGATGGCCGGTGCCCTCCGCATAGTCCGGGGCATGAAGGCGGGGAAACACGGGACATGCTGAAACGTCCGGTCATGGCCGGGATCGCGGCGCTGGCACTGCTTGCAGTGGGGTTCGGCGCCTTCGCCCTCGCTGCGCGGACGGGCGCCTTCGCCATTTCGCTGGAGGATTTGCGCCACCGCTACCAGACCGCGCATTCTCGCTACGTGACGCTGGGCGGCATGCAACTTCACATCGACGACCGGGGCTCCGGGCCTGTCATCATGCTCATCCACGGGCACTACCAGTCGCTGCGTATCTGGGATGCCTGGGCGCAGCGGCTCGCCAGCGACCACCGCGTGATCCGCATCGACATGCCGCCTTACGGCCTCTCCGGCCCCGACCGCACCGGCCAGTACAGCCCCCGCCGCGTCGAGCAGCTGATCGCCCTCCTAGCCCGGCACGAACACCTGAAGCGCTTCAGTATCGGCGGCATCTCTACCGGCAGCGCGATCGCCATGCGCTATACGCTGGCGCATCCCGATCAGGTGGAAAGCCTTATCCTGGTGAACGCGCCGCTGGTGCCGATCCCACCCGGCTTGCAGCCGAAGACCTCGGCCATGCTGGGCTTTCTGGAGAACACCCTGTTCCGGCCGATTTACCGGCCCAAGGCGTTCTACCGCTACCTCCTGAACCGCCTGATCGCCAACAAGTCCGTCCTCACCGACGATCTGGTGCAGCAGACCTACGACATGCACCGCAAGCCCGGCAATGGGGCGACGCTGGACCAGTTCACCAGCGCCCTGCGCTTTGAAGCGAGCGATTACGGCAAGCGATCGCAGACGACCGCGCAGCAGCTGGGCTCGGTCCGCGTACCGACGCTCGTGCTTTGGGGCGGGGCCGGGTCCATGCTCCCGGTTTCGGTGGGCTGCGAGGTGACACGCACGGTCGGCGCCTCCCGCCGGCTAATGGTCAGTTTTCCCGGTGCAGGCCATTTCCTGCCGATCGAGGCCCCGCACGCCGCCGAGGACATCGCCTGGTTCCTCGATGCCGACAGCGGCAAGGCCGCCCGTCCGCCTGCCGGCACAGTACAGGACTGCACACGATGAAACACGCCGTGCTCGGCGCGTTCTGCGCGCTCTCGCTCACGATCGCTCCCGTCTGCGCGCAGGAAACCATCGCCAGCCCCGACCCGATCCCGGTCGCCGAACTGGAAAGCCGCTACCGCCTTCCGCAATCGAAGTTCATCGACCTGCTCGGCACGCGCATCCATTATGTCGATGTCGGCTCCGGCCCCGTACTGGTCCTCACGCATGGGTCGAGTTCGTCGCTGCGCACGTTCGCGCCCATGATCGAGCGTCTGAGCCGCCGCTACCGCGTGATCGCGTGGGATGAGCCGAACATGGGCCTGTCGGGCGCCCCGCCACGTGTACTCTACGACCGCCCGCTCTATCCCGTACTGGTGCTGGAGGCGCTGCTCGACACCCTCAAGGTCAAACGCGCCAACCTTGCCGGGGTATCGAGCGGCGGTGCAATCTCGTTCTACTACGCGGCGCGCAATCCGGCGCGGGTCGAGCGGCTGATCCTGTCCAACACGCCCACTGGCCGCGCGGACGGCAAAGGCATGGCGCTCAGCGCCGCGCTGGCGATGGAAATCGCCGCCTCCACTCCGGCCACCGGACGCAAGAGCAAGATCTTCCGCCCGCGCTCCTACTGGCGGGCCTACTTCGATTTCTACACCGGAGAGCCCGGCCGCGCGGACGACCGGCTCGTCGACGAATACTACGACATGAACCGCCGCCCCGCCGCGCCCGACAGGCTGGCCATCGTCGCAGCGCTCGACGATCCGGCGCTGACCGCCGACGCGTTGGCGAAGGTGACTGCGCCGGTGCTGCTTGTCTGGGGCGCCCGCGATCCGGTCCTGCCGGTCGAGAGTGCAGCGGTCCTCCGCGATGCTCTGGTCCATGCTCAGGTATCGACGCTGATCCTGCCGGACGTGGGACATTATCCGCCGCTGGAAGTGCCGGGTCGCTTCGCCGACATCCTCGACAGCTTCCTCTTCGACGTTACCCCCTACCGGCCAGTCGCGCCGGACCCTGCCAAGCGGTAAGGCGCGCACATCCATGACCGACGACACGACCGAATTCTTCGGCATCCTGCACTGGAACGACTATTCCGAAGCCAGGCCGAGGCCCTTCGACGAAGTGGATTCCGAGTTCATCGCAGCCTGCGCCCGCGCTCATGAGGACGCAGGGTTCGATCGCGTGCTCATCGCCAACTCGGCCCATCGGCCTGACAGCCTGCCCATAGCGACATGGGCAGCGGCGGCGACCTGCAGGCTCGGCTTCATGATCGCGCACCGACCCGGCTTCATCGCGCCGACAATGGCCGCGCGCATGTTCGCCATCCTCGACCGGATGAGCGGCGGGCGCTGCGGTGTCCACATCATCACCGGTGCCGACGATCAAGAACTCCACGCGGACGGCGATTACAGTACCAAGGACGACCGCTATCGCCGCAGCCACGAATACGTCGAAGTCATGCGCAAGGTCTGGTCGAGCGAGGCGCCTTTCGATCACGACGGGGAATTCTACCAGGTGGAGAGCGCCTTCTCCCACGTTCGGCCGGAAAAGGGCATCCCGGTCTTCTGGGGTGGCAGTTCGCCAGCCTCGATCGAGTACGGGACGCGCGCGGCGGACGTCTATGCGTTCCCCGGCTTCCCTGCCGCGGCCCTGAAGGAGCCCGCGCGCGACGTGCTGTCCCGCGCCCGCGCGATCGGCCGTTCACCGGCCCTGCTCACCTCCCTGCGCGTCCTCGTCGCCGACACCCCGGCGCAGGCGTGGGAACGCGCCCATGCCATTCAGGACCGGTTGATCGAGGAAGTCGTCGATAACGGCCGCTTCCAGACCAATCCGGGTGAAGGCCGCCGGGCGGCAATCGACCGGGCCAGGCAAGCCGCCAACGAGAATGCGCTGGAGGGTTTGCTCTGGGCAGGCATCACCCGCGTTCCCACCGGTCGGCCGGCGTTGGGATGCCTGGTGGGCAGCCACGATCAGGTCGCGGATGCGCTGATGGAATACCGGGAAGCCGGGTTCTCCCGGTTCATCGTCAGCGGCTATGACCCGATCCCCGACGCCCGCCTGTTCGGCGCAGAACTGATCCCCCGGGTTTGCGCACGCGCAAAGGCGCAATAGCCGGAACAAAGGCCGATCCCGTCCCTTCCTCCTGCAAAGGAGACAGAAATATGCTCGGCAAGATTTTGGGTGCAGTCGCAGGCAGTCAGGTAGCGCAACACGTGCGCGGTATCGACGGCACCGGCGGTGCGGTCCTCGGCGTAGCCGCAACGAGCGTGCTGCGACGACTGGGGCCGGTCGGACTCGTTGCCGCGGCGGTGGGCGGCTACGCGCTCAAGAAGCACATGGAAAAGCGGGAAGCCAGGAAAGCACCGGTCACACCCAAGGCCGCACCCGGAAAATCCTAGGCCGGGCCGGCCGCGCGGTGGTACTCGCTCGCCGCCTGCGGGTCCTGCACGTCATAGACGAACCACGCCTTCTGCCCGTAGTCATAGACCTGCACCAGCCCATCCTCGACCCGGGCTGCGAAGAACGTGGATGAGGCGCGATCGTAGCCTTTGACTTGCGCGCCATCGATCTCGACCGACACGAAATTCTTGTCCCCGGCGTCGTGGATTTCCGGCAGCGTCCCGCCGAATTTTACACTCCGGGCGCCGTCGAACCCCTGCAAACGGCCGTCGCGGAACTCGGCGGCGATCTGCAGGTCGCGGCCAAGAGAATGGTCGTAGAGTCCGGCGACTTTCTTGCCGGTCAGGACGGCGAAGGCGATCGCAGCGATCATCGAACGGGTATGTGCTAGCATGATGAATGCCTGACACGTCGCGGCTACTGAAATCAAGGTGCCCTGCGACAAGCCGATTGCGCGCCGGCGTCACCTTTGCGAAAGATCGCGCCGCTACGGCAGGAACCAGGGCCGGGCAATGCAGGAGCAAGTTGTGAAGCCGACGTCGATAGCGGGAATGCAGGTGCTGTTCGTCATGGCCATCGACCATGAGTACGGCCCGCATCTCAGAGCGCGGATGACGCCGCTGATGACCGGCGTAGGTCCCGTCGAGGCCGCCATCGCGGCGACCGCGTGCCTGCAGCGTCTGGAGGCCTCGGGGCAATTGCCCGATCTGGTCGTGACCCTGGGCTCTGCCGGATCGCGGCGCTGCCGGATGGGGGAAGTCTATCAGATCGAAAGCGTGTCATGGCGCGACATGGACGCATCGCGCCTCGGCTTCGCAAGGGGCGTCACACCGTTCGCCGACCATCCGGCAGTTCTGCAGTTGCCCGTGCTGCTCCCCGACCTGCCCCGCGCCTCGCTGTCGACCGGCGGCGATGTCATAGGCGGCGAAGACTATGCGCGGATCGACGCCGACCTCGTCGACATGGAGACTTACGCAGTGCTGCGCGCATGCCAGCGGTTCGGCGTGCCGATGATCGGCCTGCGCGGTGTCTCGGACGGCGCGGACGAACTGGAGGGCATGTCGGGCTGGACCGAACTGCTCGCGCTGCTGGACGAGCGGCTGGCGATCGCGCTCGACAAGCTGACGGAGGTGCTTGAGCGCGGATTGGCGGATAGCCTTACCGCCAACGCCTGATCGTCGCCGAACTTACCTTCGTCATTCCCGCCTTCGCGGGGATGACGAAAGTGTTTTATACGCTCAGTATCAATACGAACCCGAAGTGTCGGTCGCATCGACGACGCCGTCGCCGTTGGTGTCAAGCCGCTCGAACATCCGCTCGCCCGAGGCATTGAACTCTTCCAGCGTCAGGTTGCCGTCCTTGTCGGTATCGAGCACGCCGAAGCGCACGTGGGCCTGCTTGACTTGGCCGTCCGGTGCCGGTTTGTCCTTGCTGAAGCGGCCGGTGAACTCGCCGACGTAGTCCGCCTCGCTCACCTTGCCGTCGCCATCGAGGTCGAAGGTGCGGTACTTGGCGGCACGGGCAGCGGCGAACTCGGCGGCGGTGACGCGGCCGTCGTGATCGGCGTCGTTCTCGCGCAGGAAGGCTTCCTTGCCGTGGCCGGGCGCGGCGCGGCGCTCTTCGGTAGACTGGGCAAGCGCGCCCTGGCTGGCTGTGAGGGCGAGAACGAGCCCTGCGATAAAGTGAGTCTTGGTCATGGTCTTCTCCGTTGAACTGGAAATCGGGATCACTCTTCGACCTGAAACGTAAGCGAGGTCGTGTAGCTGCGCTCGTCGGTGCCGGAGCCGGCGGGCGCCTCGGCGCGGTGGCGGGTCATCAGGACGTACGTGCCGGGGCGGTCGAACTTGATGACGGCCTTGCCCTGCGCGTCGGTCCTGACCTGACGGTGGCTGACCGCCTCCTCATAGTCCGCGCCGCCCCGGTCCAGCTCCAGTTCCTGCGCGGCCATCGGCTTGCCGTCGAACAGTACATTGAGCGTGAACGGGGTGTCGAGATAGAGTTCGCTGGGATGCGTCACCGGCTGGATGCGCAGGCGCCCGATCGCGACGTCGACGGGGGCGCGGGTCGGCTGCTTCTTGGAGACATAGGCGTCGGCGACGGTCTCGGTCTGGCTGGTGCGGACTTGCGTGGCTTCCTTGGGCACTTCGCCATGGACCGGCTGCCACTTGCCGCCGACCAGCGCGCTCTTGCCCACCCGGCCAAGGCGCACGCCCGTGGTGAAGCGATAAGTCCCCTCGGCATCGAGCGCGCTTTCCAGCACCACCATCTGCTTGAGCGAGGTGATCGACTGGAAGCTGCCGCGCGATCCGTCCGGCAGGATGACGTGATAGTCGCTGGCATCGACCGGCACTTCGGGACGGAAGAACTTCTCGCCGAAAGCCGATTCCACCGTCACCATTTTCTCGGTGTTGCCCGCGAAGAACTTGGGCAGGAGGTAGGAGGTGTGGGCGAGCGCGGCGCCGGGAGCGATGCTGACGGCGCACAACAGCGCGGCGATGCCTGGGGCAAGTCTGGTCATGGTCGAAGCAGTCCTCATCATTGTCCGGTGATCTCGAAAGTGAAGCTGTGCGCCTCGCCGTCCGGCGGGCGCGGGAAAGGCGATGCCCGGCGGACCAAAGCCATCGCCTCGTGATCGAAGCGCGAGGAGCCTGATGTGCGCGCCACGCGGATCGCGCGCGCGGCGCCGCCGGGCTCGACGGTGAAGGCGATCAGTGCCTCACCCGCGCCGATGGTGTTGCCGCGCTGGTAGCGTTTCAGATGCTGGTAGACGCGGCCGCTGAAATTGCTGACGGCGGAGTTGCCCGCTTGGTCGGTATTGCCTCCGCCGCTGCCGCCCTTCCCCTGAGCCTCCGCCGCGCTTTCCGCCGCCCGCGCCTGCGGACCGGGTGCAGTGGCGGCCGGAGTGACGAACGCGGCTGCGGGGATCAGCTTGGCCACAGGCAACTGCCGCGTCGTCGTCGCGGCCGTACCTTCACCCATGCGCCCCTGCCCGCCGCCGCCTGCCTGCGCCGCCGGTTGCGGCAGGGGCTGCGCAGCGGGCCGAGCCTCTGCGACTACCGCCTGCGAAGGAACTTCGGCAGGCGGCGTCACCGCGCGTTCCAAAGGCTGTTGTGCCTCGGCCCGCGGCTGCATCTTCGGGCCTGGTCCGCCCTCGCGCATGGACAGGTCGATGCTGACAAGGCGGGAGCGGGTGCCCCCTTCCACCCGCACCGCCTCACCCCAGGTGAAGACCAGCAGCGCCGCCACCAGGGCATGCGCGGTGACCGAGGCGGCCATGGCGTTCAGGTCGATCCGCGCAAACGGACCTGTCCCGAACTCGGATCTGCCCATCCAGGAAGCCATGTCCGCCTCGCCCCCCTTAGAACATTTTCGAGAGGGCGGCCTTGAAGTTGCGCCCCACCGCCGGGCGCGTGGACAGCGCCGACTGGTAATAAGTGTCGAAGATGTTCTCGACGCTCAGGCGCAGCGCGACGTTCTCGAAGATACCGCCGCTCGGCGTGATCGTGGCGCGCAGATTGTGGACATCGAAGCCCTTGTGCTCGGTGCCGTTGATATCGAGATCTTCGGCGAGGGTCGTCTCCCAGCGCACGTCCAGCAGCTTTCCAAAGCGCTTGCCCGCCGAGAGCATGTAGGTCTTCTGCGGCAGGTTGGTCCAGTCGTCGATCACGCCGGTGGTGCGCAAACGCTGGCCGTCCGGGATGGTGGCGTTGAAGTCAAAGTAGATTCCGCTGGCGGTGGCGTAGGACGCCTCGATCTCGAAGCCGTCGAGATAGACCTCGCGCACGCCCGAGTAGGCGGTGTTGTCAGTCAGCTCGGTGTCGTAGTAGTTGACCTTGATCGCAAGGTGATCGCCCTTGCCGAGCAGATCGGTGCGATCGAACGAGCCGCCCGCTTCCCAGGTGCGGCTCTTTTCCGGCTGGTTCATGTACGTGGCGTTGTCGAGGTCGTCGATGATCGGCAGGTTGCGCGTGCGCGCCCAGCTGCCGAACGCAGCCAGACCGAACGGCAGCTCGTAGCGGGCGGAGACGCCGCCCATCCACGCCGTATTGTTGTAGGATACGGGCGTGCCGGTGCGGTTGGATTTGACGTTCGAGGTCTCCCAGCGGATCGCCGGGCTCAGCGTGAAGCCCTTGAACAGGCCGATCTCGTCCACCGCGAAGGCGGCCATGCGGTTGTCGGTGCCGCCCGGCGCGCTGCTGGCGTCGGCGCGCTTCTTGTGGATGTACTCGACGCCGAAGTGCAGGTTGTGATGGATCGGCCCGGTCGAGAACAGCGCAGCGTTCTTGAGCGTGATCTTCGAGGTCTCGTAGCGGTGGTCGGCATTGAGCACCGGCGAGATCGCGACGCCCACGGCGCTCTGGTCGATCTCCTGATTGGCGTACGTGTACAGCAGCTGGAGATTGACCGCGTCGTTGTCGACCGGCTTGTAGGCGTAGGACACCGTCAGCACCTGGCTCTTGGTGTCGCGGTCGACGTTGCCGAACACGCCCGCCGTAGTGCCGAAGCTGTCGTAGGGGACGTCCCGGTCGCTGGTGGTGGTCTGGTTGAAGCTGGCGGCGATGGTATGGGCGTTGTCGGCGCCGAAGTGGAATGCGCCTTTCACCAGGAAGCTGGGCAGCTTGAAGCTGCTGTTGCCGATGTCGTCGCCGTGGCCGTCCTGCTGCGTGCTCTGGGTGCGCCAGGTGTAGTTCGCGAGGAACTCGAACTGCTCGGTCGGCATTGCCGCAACGGTGGTGGAGGTCGCGAAGCCGTTGCCGTTGGTCTGGCCCGAGACGGTCTGACTGGCGGTGATGCCGGTCTTGCCGTGGAGGACGGTGGCCGCATCGTTGGTTTCCAGCAGGACGACACCGCCGATGATCCCCGAGCCCCACTCGAAGCTGCCCACGGTGCCGCGGATCACCTGCGCGCGCTTGTAGAGCAGCGGGTCGGTGAACAGCTGCGTGCCGACGCGATAGATTTCTTCTGAGCCCGTGGTGGCGCCGTCGACGACGAAAGCGACCTTCTGGTCGGTGCCATAGGTGCCGTTGGCGCCGAAGCCGCGGATGTTGATGCCCGAGCCGATCGGGGTCGATCCGTTGATGAGCGTGACGCCCGGCACGGAGTCCAGCAGTTCGGCGATGGTGGAGGCCTGTCGGTCCTCGATCTCCTTGCGGTCGATCACGGTGATCGGCGTCGCGGTGTCGGTCTGGATGGCGCGGGTGCTCTCGCCGATGTCGATGGTGCCGAGGAATTCACCGGCCTGCGTGTTCTTGTCGGTGGCGGCAGCGTCCTGCGCATGGGCCGGAGCGGCGACGAAGAAGGCAATGGCGGACACCCCGCCAAGCGCGCGGGCGGCAAAACTACGAAGCATAATTGTTTCCCCTTCGCTAATGCGAATCGTATGCATTAGCGAAGGGGCAATTGCGCAGCTTGACTGTTACGTAAAGGACTTTTTTCGAATTTCGTCCGGCGGACCTCGAAAGATCGCGAATGACATGACGAAACCGCCCCGGAAGCGGCATGCTTCCGGGGCGGTTCGTAACAACTGCCAACTTCTCGCCGATGTGCGGCGAGAGATGGTCAGAACGGGATATCGTCGTCGAGGTCGTCGCCGAAGCCGCCGCCGGAACCGCCGGACGAGCCGCCCGAGGAACCGCCAGTGCGGCCCCATTCGCTGCCGCCCGAAGAACCACCGGAGGAACCGCCGCCCCATTCGTCACCGCCGCGCGATGCTCCGCCCGAGCGCTGGCCGCCGCCGAAGCCGCCGCCCGAGGAACCACCCTCGCTCCAGCCGCCACCGCCGCTGCGCTGACCACCGCTGCCGCCGCCCGGCGCACCGTCGAGCATGGTCAGCACGCCGCCGACGCCGCCGACCGAGACTTCGGTGGTGTAGCGGTCATTGCCGTTCTGGTCCTGCCACTTGCGGGTGCGCAGCTGGCCTTCGATGTAGACCTTCGAGCCCTTGCGCAGGAACCGCTCGGCGACGCCGACGAGGCCGTCGGACTGGAGCACGACCGAGTGCCATTCGGTACGCTCCTTGCGCTCGCCGGTGGCGCGGTCCTTCCAGCTTTCGGAGGTCGCGATGCGCAGATTGGCGATGCGGCCGCCGTTCTGGAACGACTTGACCTCGGGGTCGGCCCCCAGGTTGCCGACGATGATGACCTTGTTGACGCTGCCTGCCATGCGGGAATCGCTTTCCTTCGAAATCTGGCGGATGGGTTAGCCCAAGCCGGGGCACGGATGCGAGTCCGGCAGGCCGCCTTTTCTACAATTGTAACCGTCATTGCGAGCGAAGCGAAGCAATCCAGGGCGGTGTAAGGCTGCCCTGGATTGCTTCGCTCGCAATGACGAAGTGAAAGCGCGCTACAACCCCGCCGCCACCGCGACCCAGTACGTCGCGCCCGCCGCGATGTAGGCGAGGCCGAACAGGTAGGCGAGCATGAACGTCGGCCACTTCCAGCCGTTGGTCTCGCGCCGGGTCACCGCAATCGTCGACATGCACTGCGGCGCGAACACGAACCATGCCAGGAACGCCAGCGCCATCGGCAGGGTCCAGCGCCGCTTGAGCTGGTCGCCGAGTTCGAGCGCCTGCTCGTCCTCGTTGTCGCCCGCATCGACCGCGTAGGTCGTCGCCAGCGAGGACACCGCCACCTCGCGCGCGGCCATCGCCGGGATCAGCGCCAGCGCCATGTCGCGGTTGAAACCGATCGGCTCGACCACGAAGGCGAGGCCGTTCGCCACCTTGCCCGCGATCGAGGCGTCGACCTGGCTCTCGCCCGGACCGGCCTTCGGGAAGTTGAGCATGACCCACAGCACGACCGTGACCATGAAGATGATCGTGCCCGCGCGGCGCAGGAATATCCATGCGCGCTGCCACAGCCCGATCGCCATGTCCTTGAGGCGCGGCATCTGGTACTTGGGCAGCTCCATGATGAAGCCCGAAGCGGCGCCCTTGGTCATCGAGCTGCGCAGCGCCAGCGCCACCGCCATGGCCCCGACCACGCCCACGACATAGAGCGTGAACAGCACCAGCCCCTGCAGGCCGATCCCGCCCCACACGCTGGTATGCGGGATAAACGCGGCGATGATCACCGCATAGACCGGCAGGCGCGCCGAGCAGGTCATCAGCGGCGCGATCAGGATCGTCGTCAGCCGGTCCTTGGGGTCGGTGATCGAGCGCGTCGCCATGATGCCCGGAATGGCGCAGGCGAAGCTGGAGAGCAGCGGGATGAAGCTGCGACCGGACAGGCCCACGCTTGCCATCATGCGGTCCATCAGGAACGCGGCGCGGGCCATGTAGCCCGATGCCTCCATGGCGAGGATGAAGGCGAAGAGGATGACGATCTGCGGCAGGAACACGATCACCGAGCCGACGCCCGCGATCACGCCGTCCGTCAGCAGGTCGCGCAGCAGGCTTGGCGGAAGCGCGGCCTTGACGCCGTCGCGCAGCGCACTGACGCCCGCATCCAGCGCATCGGCGAACGGAGTCGCCCAGGCGAACACCGCCTGGAACACCACGAAAAGGATTGCCAGTAGGATCACCGGCCCGACCCACGGGTTCAGCAGCAGCTGGTCCAGCTTGGCGTGAAGACGGTGGCGCTTGGATTCCGAGAGGATCGCCGCATCCGCCATGGCATGCGCGGCGACGCGGCGTTCGGTCTGTCCGAGGGCGGTCAGACCCGGACCCGGATGCCGCTCGCCCGCGTTCGCGATCGCCTCGCCCAGTTCGGCAAGGCCGCGGCGGCGGACGGCGACGGTCGGGATGACGGGGACGCCCAGTTCTTCGGCTAGCACGGCGGCGTCGAGGACGAGGCCGTCACGCTCCGCCAGATCGACCATGTTGAGCGCGACGACGGTGGGCTTGCCCAGCGCCAGCAGTTCCTGCGCGAAGACGAGGTGCTGCTCGAGGTTCGATGCGTCGAGCACCACCACCAGCACGTCGGGCGCGGCCTCGCCGGGGAACATGCCAGCGATGACCTTGGCGGTCACTTCCTCGTCCGGGCTGGTCGGGTCGAGGCCGTAGGCGCCGGGAAGGTCGGTCATCTCCACCGGCTCGCCGGTCGGCAGGACGAAGCGGCCCGACTTTCGTTCCACGGTAACGCCGGGATAATTGGCGATCTTCTGGCGCGCGCCGGTCAGCGCATTGAATAGCGCGCTCTTGCCCGCATTGGGGTTGCCGACGAGCGCGACCTTGCGTTGACGGCTCACAGTTCCTCGACCTCCATCGCGGCGGCATGGGCGCGGCGCACGGCCACGGTCATGCGGCCCACGGTAATGGCGATGGGGTCGCGCCCGCCCAGGATGCCGCGATGCGACACCGCAATCCTGGCGCCCTCCTCCAAGCCCAGGGCACGGAGCCGCCGCGCCTCTTCCTGGACGAGCGCGGGCCAGTGCACGGCGACGATGCGCGCGGACCGGCCGATAGGAAGCATATCGAGAGTCATGGTGGCGCGGTGCCAGATAACACCCTTAATTGCAACCGGATCGCAATAGCGGAACCAAGGGTTTTCGCAGGGGAAAGGATTTGAAACGATACCTGCAAAATCCTCCCTGTCGCGCAGCGATGGGGAGGTGGCGCCGACGAAGTCGGTGACGGAGGGGGCTTTGTGTTGCCCTACCCCTCCACCACCCGCTGCGCGGGCGGTCCCCCTCCCCATCGCTGCGCGACAGGGAGGATGCAAAGGTCAGCGCGCCGGGTAGCGCATCCGGCCGAGCAGGCGGGTCATGCTGAACCGCTCGTCGGGCTTGCGCAGCAGCTGCGACTTGGCCTTCTCGAAGCGCATGATCCCGGCGATGCGGCGGTCGAGGAAGGCGCGCGTCTCGGCCTTGTCCTCGCTGGTGTCACGCGCGAAGGCATGGAGCGTGGCCGCATAGATGCCGCCCAGGATCGCGCGCTTGGTGTAATGGTTGTAGTCGGTCGCGGTATCGCCCGCGAGCCGCCACATGGAATCGGCGCTGCGCCAGCCCAGCCGCGTCGAAGCGGCGATGTTCTGCGGCATCGCCATGATCGTCAGCGCCCGCAGTAGCGCTTCCTCGCGCCCCGCCACGGCCTCCAGCCGCGCCCAGACGAGGCGGCGGATACGCTCGCGGATCGAAAGGTTCGACAACGCGCCCCCTCCGACCGAGGCCGTCATCGTCGCATCGACATGCCCGATCCACGCGGAGATCATCGCCATCGCCCCGTCGCGGAAGGCATAGGCCGCCAGCGCCGGATCGACACCCGCCGAAACCGCGGCCGAAGCGACCGCATCGGCAGTCCAGCCGTCGAACACGGCGGCATCGGCCACCAGCGGAGCCAGTTGCAGGCGCAGTTCGTCGAGCGAGACGGCTTCTTGCGTCATTTCCAACGTCCTCAGAAGGTCGGGCCGTAGACCGGCTTGGCGGTCTTCGCGCCCTTCTTGCCATAAGTCTCGATGACCGACATCAGCTGCCCGCTGCCGCCTTCGATCTTGGCATAGTCCCGCGCGCTGCGGCCCGAATTGTCAGAGCGGTCGGGATTGGCGCCCGCTTCGAGCAGCGCCTTGGTCAGTTGCAGGTCCTTGCGGTGGACGGCGAAGATCAGCGGTGTCTCGCCCGCGTCGTTCGAGGTGTCGGGGCTGGCCTTCTGATCGAGCAAAAGCTGCGCGCCCTCGCGCCAGCCGAGGTTCACCGCCAGTTCCAGTGCGCTGCGCCCGCGATCGTCGGTGGCATTGACGTTGGCGCCCTTGGCGATGAGGTAGCTGAGCCAGGTCAGGTCGCGGCGCGCGGTGACGATGTGCAGCGCGCCCTCGCCGGTGGTGACGTCCTTGGCGTTGATGATCTGGGAGGACTTCATGATCGCCTCCTCGACCTTGTCGCCTTCCTTCTTCTTCACCGCTTCGAGGAACTTGTACCCTTCCGAGAAGTCGGCGCGGGCGGGCGAGGTCATCAGCAGGCTCATCGCGAACACGGGAACAGCCACCTTGAGGACCATGCGAGAAAGGCCCACAACGCGGCGTATCGTCATCTTCAGCACTTCTAACGTCCTTCCACCACAGGTCTTTACGCGCGCCCCGCCATCCGCGCCTTGCATGGAGGCGTCTAGCAGGTCATGAGCGTGGGCGCCATGACATACCTTGCACGTCGTCTCGCTCCCCTTGCACTCGTATTGCTGGCGGGGCTGCCGCTTTCCGCCTGCTCAAAGCAGCCTGCGGTCGAGCGTCCGCCGCTCGAAGGCGCGGCCATCGGCGGGCCGTTCACGCTGGTGGACAAGGACAACAAGCCGGTCACCTGGGACAGCTTCAAGGGCCGCTGGCGAATCGTCTACTTCGGCTACACCTTCTGCCCCGACGTCTGCCCGCTCGACATGCAGGAAACGATGCGCGGCTTCGCCGAATTTGCGAAGCGCGAACCGGCCAAGGCCGCGAAAGTGCAGCCGATCTTCATCACCGTCGATCCGCAGCGCGACACGCCCGAGATCGTCGGCCAGTGGACCTCGGCGTTCGGCCCGAAGCTGCTCGGCCTCACCGGCACGCCGCAGCAGATCGAAAGTGCTGCCAAGGCCTTCGCGATCTACTACAAGAAGGGCTCCGACACCCCCGGCGGCTACCTGATGGATCACGTTCGCATCACCTACCTGTTCGACCCCGACGGCAAGCCCATTGCAATGCTGCCCTCCGACCAGGGCCGCAAGGCGGTCGAGGCCGAGCTTGAAAAGTGGGTGAAGTGAGCGGCCAAAAGCCCTTCTGGGAACTGCCCCTCGACCGCCTGACCCGCGATGAGTGGGAGGCCCTGTGCGACGGCTGCGGCCAATGCTGCCTGCACAAGGTCGAGGATGAGGACACCGGCGAGATCTACCACACCAACGTCGCCTGCAAGCTGCTCAACCTCAAGACCGCGCAGTGCAGCGACTATGCCAACCGCCGCAGCTTCGTGCCCGACTGCCTGAAGCTGACGCCCGAGAGCGCGGGTCGCTACGCATGGCTTCCGCCGAGCTGCGCCTACCGCCTGCGTGCCGACGGCGACCCGCTGCCCGAATGGCACTACCTCGTCAGCGGCAGCCGCGACACGGTGCACGAGGCGGGCATCTCGGTCGCGGGCAAGGTGATCTCGGAGACGGTGGCCGGGCCGCTCGAACAGCACATCGTCTGGCCCTACGGCGACGAGGACGAGGAGGAGTGGGAGGCCGAGGACGGCAGTGCGCCGTGGGACGTCCTGCCGGAGCCCAAGCGCTGAACGCGATGCTCGACTGGCTGAGGCGCGATCCGCGCGAAGAGCTGGTCGTCGAGGTCGGCGACCGCGCCCTTCCCGTGGTGGTCCGCCACCTCGACCGCGCCCGCCGGATGACCATGCGCCTTGCGCCCGACGGCAGCGAGGTGCGCATCTCCGTCCCCCGCTGGACCCGCACGGCCGAGGCGGTCGCTTTCGCCCAAAGCCGCCGCGACTGGCTGGCGAAGCAGCTCGCCGCCCTCCCCGCCGCCGCGCCGATGGCGGACGGAACAACGATCACCTTCCGGGGCGACGCCCTCGCCGTGGTCCACGACATCACCGCGCCGCGACGCCCGGTCGTCGACGACGGCGAACTGCGCCTCGGCGGCCCTGCCGATTCGCTTGCTCCGCGCGTCCTGCGCTGGCTGCAGACGGAGGCGAAGGACCTCCTCGCCGCCGACCTCGCCGAATATTGCGAGCGCGCCGCCCAGCCCTGCCCCGCCCTCGGCCTGTCGAGCGCGCAGCGGCGCTGGGGTTCCTGCGCGCATGACGGGACGATCCGGATCAACTGGCGGCTGATCATGGCGCCCGATCCGGTGCGCCGCTCGGTGGTCGCACACGAGGTTGCCCACCTCGTCCACTTCGATCACTCGCCCGCGTTCCATCATGTCCTCAAGACGATCTTCGAGGGGTCGATTCATGAGGCCAATCGATGGCTGAAGGCGCATGGCCGGTCGCTCTATGTGCCGTTTGGGTAGCGTTGGGTGCCGTTAGGGCCTACATGGGTGCCATGTTGAAGCGCAGTGGAATCTGGAAAGACGCAAACCCGACCGGGATGGTCGCGGATTTCAAGCTGGTCTGGAAGCAGGCCGGACACAACCGCTGGCGCATCGCGGCGGTGTCGGCCGCCTGCACTTTTGGCGTGTTTTATCTGATGTTTACGCAGGAAGGCAGCGCCCCGCACCCGCCGCCGAAGGTGACCTGGATCTCCGTCCTCAAGGAACACCGCACCGACGCCGAGATCGAGGCGGAGAACCTCGCCAACCAGAAGGCCAAGGAAGCCTACGCCCGCGAAATAGCGCGCCGCGACAAGGACGTACGCGATCTCTACAAGGCGATCGGCCGCTATTCCGGCATGGACGTCGACAAGATCGCCCGCGAAGCCGAGGCCGAGGAAGCCGCCAAGGCAAAGGCCGATCGCGAACGCGTCGAACAGAATCTGAAGGCAGGCGGCATCGCCAACCCCAAGCTAGCACCGGACGCCGCCCAGCAGTGAACGACAGGGGGGGGAGCGAAGACGCGCGCTGGCTCGCCGCCGCCGCGGCCCTCGCCGCGCGCGCCCGTCCGCTCAGCAGGCCGAATCCGGGCGTCGGCGCGATCATCGTGAAGGCCGGCCGCGTGATTGCGCGCGGCTGGACGCAAGCCGGCGGCCGCCCTCATGCCGAAGCGATGGCGCTCGCCGTCGCCGGAGAGGCCGCGCACGGGGGCACCATCTACGTCACCCTCGAACCCTGCGCCCACAAGTCGGAGCGCGGCCCGGCTTGCGCCGACCTCGTCTCGCAGTCCGGCCTCGCCCGCGTGGTGATCGGCTGCATGGACCCCGACCCGCGCACCTCAGGCGCCGGGATCGCCCGCATCCGCGCCGCCGGAATCGCGGCCGAATACCTGCCTTCGACGGCCTGCGAGCAGAGCCTTTCCGGCTATCTCACCACCAAGCGCCTCGGTCGCCCCGAAGTAACGCTCAAGCTCGCCCTGTCGCTCGACGGCTGCATCGCGCTGGCGAGCGGCGAAAGCCAGTGGATCACCGGCGCCGAAGCCCGCGCCCACACCCACGCCATGCGCGCCCGCGCCGATGCGATTCTCGTCGGCGGCGGCACATTGCGGGCCGACACCCCCCGCCTCGACGTGCGCCTGCCGGGATTGGAGGACCGCAGCCCGCAACGCTGGGTGCTGACACGCGGGACTGCGCCCGAAGGCTGGCATACGCTGCCCTCACCCGAGGCCATCGCCGGGATGGAGGGCGTCCTGCACCTCTTCGTCGAGGGCGGCGCTCATACCGCGACGGCTTTCCTCGCGGCGGGGCTGGTCGACAGGCTGCTGATCTACCGCGCCCCTGTGCTGCTCGGCGGTAGGCCGGGCCTCGCCGACTTCGGCCTGGCCTCGCTGGCGCAGGCCCATGGCCGCTGGCGGATGATCGAGCGGCGACAGCTTGGCAGCGACACGCTCGAAGTCTACGACGCGCGAAATTCTCACGAAGGCTAGCTCATGTTCACCGGAATCGTCACTGCCGTCGGCACCATCCGCGAAGCCCGCAAGACCGGCGACCTGCGCGCCGTCATCGCCTGCCCCTTTGATCCCGCGGGCATCGCGATGGGCGCCTCGATCGCCTGCTCGGGCGTATGCCTGACCGTGGTGGACAAGGGCGGCGTAGCCGGCGACGCCTGGTTCGCGGTGGATATTTCGGCCGAATCCGTGGCCCGCACCGTCTCCGACCGCTGGCAGGAAGGCCGCCACCTGAACCTCGAGCCGGCACTGAAGCTGGGTGACGAACTGGGCGGTCACATCGTCACCGGCCACGTCGACGGCGTCGGCACCGTGGTCAGCATCGAGCCGGTCGGCGATTCGCGCCGCTTCGTCATCGCCGCGCCCAGGGAACTGGCCCCTTACCTCGCCCCCAAGGGTTCGATCACCGTCGATGGCATCTCCCTCACCGTCAACGAAGTGAGCGACGAGCCGGACGGCACCTGCCACTTCGCCCTGAACATCATCCCCCACACGGCGGAAGTGACCACCATAGGCGCGATGCGCGCAGGCGACGGCGTCAATCTGGAGATCGACGTGCTGGCCCGCTATCTCCAGCGCATGCAGTCGCTGCGGAGCTGATCGGCCTGAAAGGCACGGCAGAGTCACCGCGTGTCGGTGACTCTGCGGGTTTCTCCCGATGATCCGGCGCCCTGCCCCTAGGCTGGCGGCTACGGCATCATTTGGAGACTACGGCATGCATGGAGCCGCGCCGCAAGGCGGCTTGCTTCGGACCCGGACCAAGGCGCTCTACAGCTTTGGCAACGTCGGGAACCAGTTGTTCCGCGACGCGCCGATGATCCTCCTGCTTTACTACCTGACCAGCATCGTCGGCATTCCGCCGGCGATCGCGGGCGCGGCGATCTTCGTGCCCAAGGTCATAGTCGGCGCGCTCAGCGACTTCACCGTCGGCGTCGTTTCCGACCGCAACCTCCATCGCTTCGCGCGGCGAAACTGGCTGCTGGTCGGCGCGGGGCTGGCCCCCTTCGCGATGATCGCCACGTTCTTCGTGCCCAACGCCGGGATGAGCACGCAAGTCGGCTACGTCGTCGTCGCCTTCAGCTTCTACATGGTGACCTTCGCCAGCTTCTCGGTGCCGTTCCTCGCGCATTTCTCGGAAATCAGCAGCGATCCGCAGGAGCGTACGGTGCTGATGGCATGGAAGCACGCCTGGACCGGCGCGGGACTGCTGCTCGGCTCGGCGCTGGTGCCATGGCTGATCCACGAACTCGGGGCCGATCGCGGGGCCTACGTCACCGGCGCGGCGCTGCTGGGCGGGATCACCGCGATCAGCCTCGTCACCGCCTGGAACGCGGTGCGCAAGGTGCAGGTCGTCACGCCTCTCGAGCGCGACCTGTCTCTGCGCGGCCTGCTGGCCACGCTGACCTTCCGCCCGTTCCGCGTCCTGTGCCTTTCCGCCGCCGCCATGACGGTGGCGGCAGGCACCTGCTCGGCGGCGATGGCGTTCTTCATCACCTACAACATGGGGCGGACCGACGCGTTGGTGCAGCTCGGCATCCTCGTCGCCATTGCGGGCTGCGTCGTCATGGCCGTCTCGCCGCTCTGGGTGGCGGCGGCGAAAGTGCTGGGCAAGCGCAACGCGTATCTCGTCGGCGCGCTCGGCCATGTGATCACGCTGATCGTCTGGTCCAATGCCGGCGCCGGGCCGATCTGGGTGACCTATGTGTGCTCGGGCTGCGTCGGGCTGTTCAACTCGGGCTGGGGCTTGATCGCGCTCTCGCTCCTCACCGACGCCATGGCGCAGGCGAGAGAAGAGACCGGGCGCGATACCGCCGGCTCATTCGCCGCGATCTGGTCGATCATCGAGAAGGCCGGAATCGCGCTTGGCGGCACGCTGATCGCGAGTTCGATCCTGGCGATCGGCGGCTTCGATTCAGCCGCCGCCAAGCGCGGCATCGCCCAGAGCGCCGAGGCCATCGACGCGATCCGCTACGCCTTCGGAATCGTCCCGGCCGCGCTGATGTGCATTGCCGCGCTGATCATCTGGCGCTGCGTCCCCGCACGCGGAGGCGCAGCGCTGGCGCGTTAGAGTATTTTGCAATCACATGGCGTTCCATGGTCCGGAAGAATGCGGTAAACGCCGTGACCGCTGCAGGACACGTGGACAAATCGAACGGCTGAGGTGGGTGGTTACCTGCCGATCTGGCTGCGGCGTTAGCGAGCGGAGTTAGTGCGCTCGAAGCCCCGATCCGAACCTCTGAGCTTGAGAAATCCGTCGATACCAATTGTCAGAAGAGCGAGAGCCATTGCCGCCGTGTTCCATGACGACGGAATTGACATCTCGATACTACGAAAAGCAAAAAAACCGGCAGGGGCAATAAGCATCAACGGCACCATGCGCTGTGCCAAGGAGCCACGTGGCAAGAACCTTGCAAACAGCGTTGAAGCCGCAAGACATACGAACACGCCTGTCGCCGAAATATCCGTCATAACGCAAGCGTGCCATGCGGATCGCCTCAACGCAACATGTCCGGAATGGGGCGCTTGCCGGAGGTCCGAATTGGTCCACGCAGCCTAGGACCTGATCGACTTCACCGGTATCATCGTCATCCCCGCCTTCGCGCGGATGACGAATGGCGTGTCAGTAGCTATCGTGTTGCGCCGCTGCCACGATCGCGCGATTGAGGCGGGTCTGGCGCAGGGCGGAGGGGTGCAGCACGCTGCGGTTCGGCAGCCCCCTCACCGCCAGAGCGAACTCGCGAACCTGCGTCGCGAAATAGTGCGTGATCCCGTCGTTGAAGAGCGCATCGTCATCCACCGGTGCCCGCTCGGGCATGACGACGGGCTCGTCGTCGATCCAGAGTTCATCGCCGTTCTCGACGCGCACGGTGGCGTTCTCGAAGTGCGCGACCTTGCGGTTCATCGTGCGCTTCTGGTTGTACGAAACGTGGATAGAGGCGAGCACGTCGTCAGGATAGCGCAGCAGGATCATCGCCTCGTCCTCTGCCGCCCAGTCGGGCTGGAAGCGCGCCGCCTCGACATGGATGCGCAGCGGATCGATCTCGCCGACGACGAGTTGCAGGAAATCGATCGCGTGCGGGGCGAACAGGGTAAGGACCAGTCCTTCCTCGCGCGTGCGGGTCGCCCACCAGGGTGCCTGCGGGCCGTCCCAGAACACGCACATCGAGATGCTGACCGCCCGCAGACGGCCGAACCCGGCGCGGCGGTCCTGCAGCGTACGCACCGCCTCGACATGGCGAAAGGTGTGCCCGGCAGCAAGGACCAGCCCGGTTTCGTCCGCCAGTGCAGCGATCCGCTCGGCATCGGCGACGGTTTCGGAGAACGGCTTCTCGACCAGCACGTTGCGCCCGGCGCGCAGCACCTGCTCCACCTGATCCGCGTGCAATGCGTTAGGCGTGCACAGCACCACTGCTTCGACAGCATCCAGCGCCAGCGCCTCTTCCAGCGAAGTGCAGGCGTGTTCGGCGCCATACTCTTGCGCGAACTCGGCGGCGCGGGCGGGATCGGGATCGACCACGGCGACCAGTCGGGCATGCTCCGGACTGCGGGCGATCGCCTTGAGATGCAGCGGGGCAATCCGGCCGCAGCCGACGAGGGCGATCCCGATGGGTCGATCGATTGTCATGCAGGCTCCACGTAACGTCGGTCAGGAAAGACGTGACGAGGCCCCTATCTGCCCGCGCCGTCCATCACCGCCTGGGCGGTTGATCGACAGGCGGACGATACCCGGTCAGGCCAGCGGGCCTGCCGTGAAACTCTCGCGCGTGATTTCGAAGATGACGTGCTCGACCATCATGCCGCAGCGCTCGTAGCTGCGCGAACGGCCCTCGACCAGACGGCCGCCGATATTCGCCATCGCCTTACGCGAGATGACGTTGTCCGCGCCCACCTGGAAGATGACACGCTCGAAATGCTGGAGTGCGTGCGCAAGCATCATGCGCTTGAATTCGGCGTTGTACCCGCCGCCCCAGTAGCGGCGTGCCAGGAACGTCCAGCCGATCTCGATTTCGCCGGGTTGCTCGACTTCGGGCGCTCCGTAGCGGGAGGAGCCGACGATTGCGCCGTTCTCCCGATCGAGGATCGCAAGGGCGCCGCCACCCGCCAACGCCTCGTCGAAGAAGGCGCGGAACACCGGCTCCTTCCAGCGATCGTGCGAGGGATGCACGGCCCAGATGTCGGGATCGGACGCGACTGCGAACAGCGCATCCCAATCCGCCTCGAGCAGGGGCCTGAGCGTCAGCCGGTCCCCTTCGAGAACCGGCTGACGGTTCATGATCAGGCCGTCACGGCCGCGACGGCAGCGATGAACTGGTCGATGTTGCCGTCGGTCAGGCCCGCGACGTTGATGCGGCCCGAAGCGGCGAAGTAGATGCCGTATTCCGAACGCATCGCCTGCACCTGCTCCGGAGTGAAGGGGATGATCGAGAACAGGCCGTTCTGCGAACCCACCGGAGTCAGATCGACGCCGCCGGTCTTGCCGGCCGCCTGCAGCTTGGCGCGCACGCCGCGCATGCGTTCACGCATCTCGTCGAGCTCGGCCAGCCACTGCGCGGTCAGGGCCTCGTCCTCGAGGATCACGCGAACCGCCGCGCCGCCGTGATCTGGCGGCTGCGACCAGTTGGCACGGGCCAGCGAGTGGCCGTTCGACATGACCTTGGCAAGATCGGCCGGATCGGCGACCATTGCGTAGAGCGCCCCGACGCGGTCACGATAGAGACCGAAGTTCTTGTCGCACGAATAGCAAATGAGTGCTTCCGGAACCGATGCCAGAACGCGGCGCAGGCCGTAGGCATCTTCTTCCATGCCCTGGCCGAGGCCCTGGTAGGCAAGGTCGAGTACCGGAAGAATGGTCGAAGCGGCCAGCAGTCCGGCGATCTCGTCCCATTCGGCATTGGTGTAGTCGATGCCGGTCGGGTTGTGGCAGCAGCCGTGCAACAGGATGGCATCGCCTTCCTGCGCCGTGGCGATCGCGCCGCGCAGGGCGTCCATGTCGGCGCCGGCGCCGGTCGCGTGGTTGAACTCGAGGACTTCGAGGCCGAGATCGGCGCAGATCTGATTGTGGTTCGGCCAGCTGGGCTTGCCGACTATGACGCGCTTGTAGCCCGCACGCTTCACCATCGCAAGCGCGAGGCGCAGCGAACCGGTGCCGCCGGGTGTCTGCATGCCCTCGATCCGGCCGCCCATGGTCGGGTTGGCCTTGCCGAACACGTAGGGCATCAGCTTCTCGACGAAGCCCATGTCGCCCTCGGGGCCGAGGTAGGCCTTGGAGTCCTGCTCCTCGACCAGCTTCTGCTCGGCCGCCTTGATCGCGGCGAAGACCGGCGTGTCGCCGTCGGCGGTCTTGTAGACGCCGACACCGAGGTCGATCTTGTCCGCACGCGGATCGTTGTTGTGGAGCTTGATCAGCGCAAGGAGCGCGTCAGCGGGCTGTTGCTTGAGATCGTTGAGCATGGCGGGCGGCCCTTAACCCCGCCCGCCGCTTGACGCAACCACCTAGTTGGACGGCTGCGTCGATGCGCAATATCGTTGCGTCAGAAAGGCAGCCAGCTCTGCTTTTCGGAGAACTTCATGTAGCCGATGTTGGCCCCCAGACGCAGCCCAGCGCCCGCGCGTACGGGAATCAGCACGGTGTTTCCGCGGCGCAGGTAGCTGACGGTAAAGCCGCCCACGAGATATGCCTGGCCTTCGCCCGCGCCGAACCGATGGAACAGGTCCTGGCTGTCGTAGAGGTTGTAGACCAGCACGAAAGCATTGCCGGCATTCGCGCCGGCGTCGAAGCCGATCGACGGCCCGGTCCAGTAGACCGGGCGCTCGCCTTCCACCTTGTGATGGAGCGTGCCCGAACCGTAGCGCAGGCCCACGGCAAGGGCGCCGCCTGCCTCGCGCCCGATGATATATGCGTTGGGCTCGCCCTGCTTGGCGAGCAGGTCCTTGATGATGTCCGCGAGGCCCTTGGCGCCTTTGCCGAATACACCTTCGGCTGCGCCGATCAGGTCGTCCTCGCGGTAGGTCGAACCATTGTCCTGCGTCGCGACGGCCGGTGCGGCGGGATAGGTCGGCGCGGGCGTGGGAGCAGGATAGGCGGGCTGCCCGCCATTCCAGTCGGTGGCGGGAGGCCCTTCGACAGGCGTGCCGTTACCCGGATCGGTTGCGGGCGGCACCGGCGAATAAGTCGTTCCCCGGTTGAGGTCGCCATCGATCGCAGCGTCGGGATCGATGGTGGTGACTTGCGCTAAGGCCGGCGCAACAGGCATGGCGAGCGCCATAAACGCCGCCGCCAACCCGATGACCGACCTGCGACGCGCGCCCCGGGTAGTGTGCGTGCGATCCTGCATAGAATGACCCTTCATGGCGTGATTACCTTGCGTTCTCCACGCCGATGCTGGCGCTTCCACGTCCCCCGCGCCCCATGCACGGTCAAAACTGGTGTCATCCCACAAGAATCCACCGCGCATGACCTAGCAATGAACGGGCGACGACCCGAGTCGGTTTTGCGGCGGATGGAACTTGAAACATGCGCCAAAGCGAGTGCTGAATAAATCTGCATTCTTGCACGCTTGCCCCCTTGCCGCCCCCGAATGCTCCCGTTATAGGCACCGCTCCAAGCCGCACTCGGAGACGTGGGTGAGTGGCTGAAACCAGCGGTTTGCTAAACCGTCGTGCCCTTAAGGGGGCACCCCGGGTTCGAATCCCGGCGTCTCCGCCACCGGCTTGTCCAGCCACATTCGCAACCATCCGATAAGACCCTGAGAAATCAGGTCTTTCGGGTGATTCGCGTCCACCCGCATTCATCCCTGTTCGCCTGCAACCGATTCGTCGTGTGGGAAAAAATGTGGGAAGATTTGTGGCATGGGTAAGCTGTCCGCGACCGCTGTGAGAAACGCCACCAAGCCCGGGCGCATGGGCGATGGTGATGGACTTTTTCTCATCATTCAACCCAGCGGCACCAAGAGTTGGATGTGCCGGGTTCAGAAGGCCGGCAGCCGCCGCGACTTTGGCATCGGCAGCGCGGCGAAGGTGTCGCTCGCCCAGGCAAGGGAGCGCGCTCGGGAGATTCGAAGCTGGGTGGAGCTGGGCCTCGACCCCGTTTTCGAACGGCGTAAGGCCGAAGGCGTGCCTACCTTCAAGGAGGCCACTGCCAAGGTCCTAGCGGCCCAGCGCAAAACCTGGCGCAATGAGAAGCATGAAGGTCAGTGGCTTCGTACGCTGGAGACCTATGTCTTCCCAAAACTAGGCAATGTCCAGGTATCCGAGATCACCGGCCCGATGATCCGCAATGTCCTGGCCGAAATCTGGCTATCCAAGCCTGAGACCGCACGGCGGGTCCGACAGCGCATTGGCGCCGTGCTCGACTGGGCCTTTGCCTCCGGCTTCCGAGAATCAGAGGCACCGATGCGTGCGGTGACCAAAGGTCTGCCGAAGCAGCCGAAGAATGAGGGCCATTTCGCGGCGATGCCCTATAGTAAGGTACCCGCATTTGTTGCCAGCCTCAGGAAACGAGAGTCATTCAGCCGGATGGCCCTCGAGTTTGCAATCCTGTGCGCTTCACGATCGGGGGAGGTTCGCGGGGCGCGGTGGGAGGAATTTGATCTGGAGAACTGCCTCTGGACGGTGCCGAAGGAGCGAATGAAGGCCAACCGCGAGCATATCATTCCACTCACTCCGAGCGCAATTCGGATCATAGAGAGAGCAGCCGCCCTCAAACTGGGTGATTGCCCCCTCGTCTTCCCTGGAGCGAAACGGAACACCCCGCTGTCCGACATGACGTTGACGAAGCTTCTGCGCGAAATGAAGGAACCCTACACGGCACATGGTTTCCGGTCGGCATTTCGCGATTGGGTGAGCGAAGAGACTGAGCATCCCGGTGAAGTGGCCGAGGCAGCACTTGCTCACGTTGTGAAGGGCAAAACTGAAGCTGCGTATCGACGCGGAAACTTGCTTGAAAAGCACCGATTGCTGATGAATGAATGACTGGTCAGCCTTTTGCGAGCCGCGCTGACGCACCTTGCCCCGAAGTCGATGTAGCGAACCGTCACTTGCAGCGAGCCGCCTGACCTCACCGGCAGCGACCTTTCCCCGTCCTCCAGCAGCCAATTCCACGCTCCCCAATGCGATCCGTCCGCCTCCTCTCTTCCGGATAACCTGCACTGGGCGATAGGCAACTGTTCGGATCGGAGCCGGTTCGCGGGGATAGCTGACAATCGCAGGGAGTCGGCAGCCTACCATTCTCGGCCATTCAGCCGCCGATTTCCGCTCCTTAGGTGCGGGCCG
>NZ_JABXWS010000125.1:0-2550 GCF_015594425.1 Novosphingobium sp. HR1a | reverse complement strand
AGTGCCTGTTTAGATTGTCGCTGGCAAGTTCGTCGTTCTCATCCTGATTGACGCGGATGGTCTCGAGAACCTTTGGCGTAGTGTATGCGGCGGGCCGCCCGGCACCGGCGCGTCTGGCCTGAGCGGTGCGCCGCCGGTAACTTTCGACGTTCATCTCGAAGATGGTGGCGTGGTGGACGAGCCTGTCGACAGCGGCGAGCGTCATCGCGGGATCGGGGAAGACCCTGTTCCACTCGCCGAAGGGCTGGTTGGCGGTGATCAGCAACGACCGTCGCTCGTAGCGTGCGCTGATCAACTCGAAGAGCACCGATGTCTCGGCTTGGTCGCGCGAGATGTAGGCGAAGTCGTCGAGAACCAGCAGGTGGTATTTGTCGAGCTTGGCCATCGCGGATTCGAGCGCGAGTTCGCGCCGCGCGACCTGCAGGCGTTGCACGAGGTCGGAGGTCCGGGTGAACAAAACCCTCCAGCCCCGCTCTACCAGCGCTAGGCCGATAGCTGCGGCGAGGTGGGTTTTGCCGCCGCCGGGCGGACCGAACAGGATGAGGTTGGCACCTTGCTCGAGCCAACCATCGCCAGCGCACAGGGCCATGACCTGGGCCTTGGAGATCATCGGCACGGCATCGAAGGCGAAGCAGTCGAGGGTCTTGCCTGCGGGTAGATGTGCCTCTGCCAGGTGGCGTTCGATCCGACGCCGATCGCGTTCGGCAAGTTCGTGCTCGGCCAGCGCGGCGAGGAATCTGCTGGCGGGCCATCCTTCCTTGTCTGCCTGGGCGGCGAAGTCCCCCCAGATGTGCTTGATGGTGGGCAAGCGCAGTTCGTTGAGCATGAGGCTGAGACGCTGTGCATCAATCATGGGAGTTGCGTTCATGCGGCTTCTCCCTGTTCGATAAGTCCGTCGTAGATCGAGAGCTGCACCAGTTCGACCACGACTTCGGGCAGATCGGCAGGGTCCGGACAGAACCGGGCCCGCAAGGTTGTCAGGCAGGGCGTTCGGCGCGCCGCCAGGTCCTCGGTCAGGAGCCCCGCGAGTTCAGCTTCGCATGCACGCTCGTGAGCCATGGCCAGAAGTTCGACGGTGGTGCGGCAGGCTTCCCGCTCGCCCTGAACTTCCAGCAGGTGGTCGAACATCAGGCGATAGGCCTCTCGCGGGAACAGGCTATCGCGATAGACCAGCCCTAGCAGTGCCATGGGCTTACGGCGCAGAGAATGGATCACGTGACGGTAATCGACAACGTGGCCGTGCTTCCCGTTCATGCCTGCGCGTCCGCGCGGCAGGGTCATGAGTCTCGTGCCGCCGATGAAGAGGTCGAGGCGGTCATCATACAGGCGAGCCCGCAAACGGTGCCCGATCAGGCGGGATGGGACCGTGTAGAACACCTTGCGCAACGTGAAGCCGCCCGAGGATGTGACCGTCACGAGGATCTCCTCGTAATCGGTGGTGCGCACGTCCGGCAGCGGCCGCAGGAACTTGCGTTCGGCATCGATCCCGGGGCCGTGCCGCCGGTTGCGCGCATTTACGACCTCGTCGATGAAGCGGCGATAGTCGGCAAGGTCGGCGAAGTCGCCACTGCCGCGCAGCAGCAGCGCATCCCTTATGGCAGCCTTGATATGGCCATGGGCACTCTCGATCGCGCCGTTCTCATGGGCAACGCCCCGGTTGTTCCTCGTGGGCTCCATTCCATAATGGTCACAGAGCGCGTCATAACGCTTGGTCAGGTCGATCCTGGCATCAGCGTCCAGATTGCGGAAGGCGGCCGAGAGGCTGTCGGTACGATGAAGCTTCGGCGCACCACCTGCGGACCAGAGCGCGTTCTGCAGCCCTTCGGCCAAGGCGACGAAGCTCTCGCCGCCCAGGATGATGTGCCCGTGTTCGAAGCCGCCACAAGGAAGCCGGAAGTGATAGAGCAGATGGTCCAGGGGCTGTCCGGCGATGGAAACTCCCAGATCGTCCATGCACGTGAAATCGGACAGGCCGAGCCGCCCGGCCTCATGCACTTGCCGGAAAATGACTTCGCGATCTTGCCCGTTCATGGCGCGCCAGTCGCGAATGCGCCTCTCCAGGGTTCGCCGGGAGCCGAACTCCGTCTCGGGATATCGGCGCCGCAGCTCCTCGAAGATCGCTATGGGCCGAAGGCCCGGGGCAGCCTCTAACATCGGCACGACAACTTCATCGAAAATACCGGCAAGCGGATCGGGTCGGCGCCGGCTGCGCGGTGTTTGCCGCTGTGATGGCAGCCGGGTGTCCTGCAGAACCCGATAGCCCGTCGCCGGACTGAACCCGGCCTTCGCCGCCGCCAGCGCGACGGGGTCATAACGTCTGTTGGTCATGAAAAGCCTCACTTGATGATCGTTGATGTGTCGGCCGGCCACACGCCCAGTCCTCCTCCCCGGAAAACCGATGCATAGCGGCCACCACGACCATCACAGGCACCCGGCAAAGAGTGCCTCCGGTGTGTCGGGACCGGCTACGGGCTACGCCCTACGCCGATCCCGACACACCGGATTCTCATCTTGATTGTCGCGCTTTCTCATCCAGATCGCCGCGCGACA